>JBLHKW010000033.1:0-38008 GCA_047618565.1 Planctomycetota bacterium | reverse complement strand
AGCTCGGAGAGCTTGGAGGGCCAACTGGAAACGCCGTCGAAGGAGCCGTCGCGGCGTACATTTCCGCCGACGATCGTCAGTCCTTCGATCTGGAGCTGAAGCTTGGGCTCGGCCATCGAGCTGCTCAGGTAGGTGAGGCCAGCCGAGTCCGTGCGAAACGGTCGGCCGCCGAAGTCGATCTTGACCCCGGGCAGTGGCTTGCCCGACGGATCCTGGGCGCGCAAGCGTATGCCGTATCCGGGCTTCAGGACGACGTCCGCCCAGAGGCCGCGCTCCGGTGGCGCGGCTCGGGCGAAGGAGGCGCGCGAGCCGTAGGCGCGCTGGAACCCGAAGCTGTATACGAACCACTCGTACGCGGTGTCGCCGGGTAGGACGATGGCATGCAGACCTCCGCCCGTCGGCCTGGCGGACAGCGGGAACTCTGAATCCTCGTGAACCGGAGACAGCCAGTAGTGGGAGACGTTCAGGCTGGGGGAGGCTGAGGTCACGCGCAGCCCGATCGCGTCCTCCGGAGTCCCATGGATATACATGAACGTCGCCGTTTCGTCGGGTTGGATCTGTGCCGCATGGCGATCCAGGAGACGGTCCGACTGCACGCTGACCACATAGTCGCCTGCGGGGACGTCCTCGATAGCCGCTTCGTAGACGAAGCGGCCGCCGCGATGCTCACGTTTGAACCATGCGTCGACCCCGTTTCCGCACATGGCTGTCGTGACGATCCTGAATTGCAGACGCCCGTCGACGCTTCTCGCCGTGCCATTGAGGCGCGGGGCCTCGTTGAACCGCTTCCAATCGAGAACATCCCCGACCTCCTCAGCGACGATGATGCGCAAGACCCCCACCTGGAGTTCTCCACGGAGCTGGATCGCCGTGCGCGTGACGCCGAGGGGGGCGACGAAGACCTTCTTCGTGCTCGTGCGAAAATAGGGCGAGCTGGCGCTGAGGGTCCACTCGCCAGGCGGGATCCACTGGATGCGCGCCTCGGCCACAAGCCCCGCGCGCATGGTGATCGTCTCGGGGTCGTCGCCGGGACCGCGTCCGGCGCGTACGAGTTGCAACGTGATAGACCGCGGCCGGCCTGACTTACCACCGAAGGCTCGTACCGCCAGGATGCCGCAAGGTCTGAAATGGACGCTGTGGAGGCCCGACGCTCCGGCGCTGTCCAGGTCGATCACGGCGGCGTGCAGTCCGTCACGTGTGGCGATGCGCAGCTGGGCCGCATTCTGGAAGGTGCTGGACCAGCTTCCGTACCTGACCCAGGGCGGGTCGTCTTCATGGATGCTGAGTGGATCTGGGCGCGTGGAACCGGCGTGACCCGGGCGTACGGCCACGGCGCACAGGTCGTCCATGCTCCACCCTGCCGGCAAGGTGAGGTCGAGCGCGATCCTGCGCCCGACGTCCAGGCGGCACTCATGGATGATGCTGTTCGTGGTGGCGGGATCGAAAGCGAGCCTCGTGGAGGGCACCGAGTGGCGGGATCGGCCGGCAGCATTGTCCCACGCGTAGACGCTGATCGTGCGCTTGCTGTACTCGACCGCACTCACGAAGTATCCCCTATCGTCGGTCTTCAGGACCTCGGTGAGGCTCCGCTGCAGCAGCATGATGGTGGTGCCCGCAACCGGTTCGCCCGACCTCTTGTCGATGACGACGCCACGCACGTGGGCACGCTCCGGCCAGGCCTCGCGTGAAATGTCCACGCGCTCTTGAACGGGCAGCGACACGGTTGCGATGAACAGGGCGGCAAGTGTGAGCATGGAGTCCTCCGGCGTTGATGTACTGGGTTCACTATGCCGCGACTGCAGGGTGGTCACCCCATTGTGCCTCTGTCGTATTTCTGATCCGAATCTACCGCTTGCGGTGCAACTGTTCTTGAGTGCGTGACTAGGGGGGCGAATGTACCGAGCCAGAGCAAAATCCGACGGGCAACTGCCATTCTGTCGGGTGCAACGGCGTTGGGCTCGGAGCGGGGTATGGGTACCGCGTGGTTGTAGAACTTGGGCAGTTGGGGGGTGGGGTAGCCGGCAAACGTTATCCGGACTCCATACCTCCTACGCGATTGGGTCGGGGCAGTACTCACGTTGGCGGCATGGGCCGCAGGGCTTGCCGAGGTAGAGGGTGTCGATGAAGTCCATCAGGGGGGTGATGTGGGCTGGCAGGTTGGTTGCGAAGCCGGCTTCGAAATTGCGCTTGTCGGCGTGTTTGGCGCCGAGGCCGGCGCCGGTGAGGTTGGCGGAGCCTACGAAGGCCTCTTCGCCGTCGACGACGACGGCCTTGGTGTGGATGCGCGGGCAGAGGATGCGTTCGAAGAGTTCGGACTCGATCAGGTTGGTCTGCTTGTCGAAGTCCTCGCGGAATCGGGGACCGGGTTCCTTGGCGTGGAACAGGCGCACGGCGATACCGCGCGCGACGAGGTCCGATAGCACCTCGACGAAGGGCACGAACCTGGATCCCTTGCGCACGTGCATGTCCTTGATGTCCGCGGTCATGATCCACAGGAAATGCTCGGCGCGGTCCACCATCTCCTCGATGACGCGCTCGTGGATGGCCTCGTTCATGACGAGATCGCAATAGGGGTCCCGCCGGCGAGGATGGATCATGCTGGGGTGCGTCACCTGGATGCGCGCGCCTGTTTCAGCTCCTTGCGCAGGCGTGCAAGCACGTCCGGGCGGGCAGCGAACAGGTTCGTTCGCTCGGCGGGATCCTTGGTGAGGTTGTAGAGCTGGTCCGTGGGCCCGCCCGGAACGGGTTGTACCGGGGCCTCCTGGGTGAACCCTCCCGATCCAAGGCCTTCGATCAGCTTGAAGGGGCCGGAGCGCATGGCGAAGACGCCTTCGAAGGAATGCAGGACCATGCTCTTGCGGCGCGTGTCGGGCGCCTTCTTCCCGAACCAGAGTGGGGTCGCATCGACGCTATCGGGGGCGCTTCCATCGGCGAGCTGCGCATCGAACATGCGGGCCAGGGTCGCGAAGATGTCGGTCAGGGAGAACAGGCGCTTCTCGGTCGTCTCGGCGGCGATGTGGCCGGGCCAGCGCAGCAGGAAGGGGATGCGATGACCGCCCTCCCACGCGTCGCCCTTCTGGCCGCGGTAATTGAGGTTCGCACGGTGGCCGTACTCGGCGATGTCTTGCAGTTCCCAGTGGGCGCCGTTGTCACTCGTGAAGATCACGAGGGTGTCGTCGACAAGATCCTTGCGCTCGAGGGTCGCGAGCACGCGGCCGATCTCGTCGTCGATGTTGGCGACGAAATCCCCGTAGGGCCCGGCCTTGGTGGTGCCCTCGAAGGCGGCGGCGGGGAGCCAGGGGGTGTGCGGTGCGGACAGGGCCACGTAAAGGAAGAAGGGCTCCGGCTCCCCAGCCTGTTCCTCGATCCACTCGATGGCGCGATCGACGGTGCGCGGCAGGGTGTCGGCGTGGTCGAAGCCGGCCGCGGCCGGGCCCGGGCGCCAGAAGCCCTCCCCGCCGTAGCCGCGGACCGGGTAGCTGAGCTCCTTCTTCTCGGTTGCGGCCTGTTCCGGGTGGTCGTCGATGATCCACACGTAGGGCGGCATGCCGGCCGATCCGGGGATGCCCTCGAACGTGTCGAAACCGCACTCGAGCGGCCCGGGGCGCAGGGGCGCTGCGTAGTTCGTGGACTCGGCGTCGCCGAGGCCCAGGTGCCACTTGCCAAAGCACGCGGTCGCGTAACCGGCCTGCTTGCACAGACTCGCGAGGGTGGCGCGCGCCGGGTCGATCAGGAGCGGGGAGTCTCCCCACAGGACGCTGCGCTGGAGATGGGTGCGCCAGGCGTAACGGCCGGTCAAGAGGCCGTAGCGCGTCGGCGTGCAGACACCGGAAGGCGAGTGTGCGTCGGTGAAGCGGCGCGACTCGGCGGCCAGCGCGTCGATGTGGGGCGTCGGGATGAGCGAGTCGGGGTTGTAGCAGCCCACGTCGCCGACACCGAGGTCGTCCGCCAGGATCAGCAGGATGTTCGGGCGCTCCGCGCTGGCGGACGGGGCCGGAGGGTGTGGAGCTGCGGTGGCCGGGCGCTCGCCGCGGCAGGCGAGCAGGGCTGCGGCGCCCATCAGGCACATCCGGGTCGTTGTGGTCGAGCGCATACCGAAAGGATAGCGGCCCCGGGCTTCAGGTGTGCTTCCCCTTGACCGTCACCGGTTAGGATTCCTGGGCGATGTCCGAACCGCGCTGGTCCATGGACGGGGTGCCCACGCGCCCCGGGGTTTACCTCTTCAAGAGTGATGAGGGGCGGGTTCTGTACGTGGGCAAGGCGCGCAACCTGCGCGCGCGCATCGCCAGCTACCGGCGCGAGGGGGCGGACGGGCGTATCCTGGTGCGTTTCATGGATCGGGAGGCGGCCGAGGTCGAGACGATCGTGACGCGCACCGAGCAGGAGGCGCTGCTGCTCGAGGACACCCTCATCAAGCAGCACAAGCCGCCCCACAACGTGCGCCTGAAGGACGACAAGTCCTTCCTCATGGTGCGCATCGACCAGCAGGAGCGCTTTCCGCGCCTGCGCCTGGTACGCGCCCACGATCCCCAGATCGGCAAGAAGGGGGGGCGCTCGCGCTTCTTCGGACCCTTCGCGTCCGCCAGCGCGGTGCGCGCGACCCTGTCGGATCTGCACCGCGTCGTACCCCTGCGCGATTGCCCGGATTCGGTCATGAACCACCGCTCGCGCGCCTGCCTCAAGGCTCAGATTGGGCTCTGCTCGGCGCCCTGTGTGGGCGAGATCGACGAGGCCGGATACGCCGATCTCGTCGCCCGCGCGACGCGCGTCCTCTCGGGCGACACGGGCGAGCTGGAGCGCGATCTGGAGACGCGCATGCTGGAGGCCTCTGGTGGGCAAGAATACGAACGCGCCGGCCGCTGGCGCGACCGTCTGACGGCCCTGCGGCGTACGGTCGAAGGCCAGGGCGTGCGGCCCCGCGACCAGGTGCACCGGGACGTGCTCGGGCTCGCTCGGCGTGGGGATACGGCGCTGGTGCACCGGCTGTCCTTTCGCGAGGGGCGCCTGGCGGAGAGCCGCTCCCATCGCTTCCGCTCCGAGCTTCCCGATGAGGAACTACTGCACGGCGTCGTGACCGCGCTCTACGCGAACGGCCGGCGCACCCCGCCCGCGGAGCTGGTGCTTCCCTGCGAGCCGGCCGAGGTCGAGCTGCTCGAGACGACCGTCATGGCGGGCGTCAAGCTGGTCGTGCCGACCAGTGGCGATCGCCTGCGTGCGCTGGACATGGCGGGGGAGAACGCGCGCGTCGAGCTCGTGCGCGGCGACCAGGAGGAGTCCCGAGACGAGGGCGCGCTCGAGCAGCTGATCTCCCTGCTTGACCTGGATCCCGGCACGGAGGTGATCGACGCCTTCGATATCTCCAACTTTCAGGGCGCGCACATGGTCGCCAGCCGCGTCCGCTTCCGGCGCGGCCATGCGGATCGCGCCGGCTATCGGCGCTTCAAGGTGCGCGGCCTGGACGACCAGGACGACTTCGCGGCCATGCATCAGGTCGTGTTGCGCAGCCTGCAACGTGGGGTGCGCGAGGGCGATCTGCCGGACCTGATCGTCATCGACGGCGGAGAGGTTCAGCTGGCCAAGGCGCTCGAGGCGCGCACCGAGGCCGGGGCATGGGAGGTGGCGATGGTGGGCCTGGCCAAGGCGCGCTCGGAGCGCCGCGTGAAGGGCCAGCGCAAGGACGCGAGTGAGGAGCGGGTCTTCATCCCGGACGCCAAGCAGCCCATACCCCTGGGCCAGCACACGGCGGCGCGCCATCTGCTGGAGCGCATCCGGGACGAGGCGCACCGTTTCGCGATCACCTACCATCGCAAGGAGCGCGGCAAGATCCAGAGCCAGCTGGACTCCATCCCCGGGGTCGGTCCCGCGCGTCGCAAGGCGCTCCTGCGCAGCTTTGGCAGCGTGGTCGGCGTGCGCGAGGCCAGCGTGGAACAGATCGCCGCCATCGAGAAGATCGGCCCGCAGCTGGCGCGCACGATCGTCGAGCACCTGCGAGAGAAGTGAGCCGCGAAGGGCTGCGGCAGTGCAGGCCGGTGGCGCGCCCCTCGTCAGGCGCGCGGGTGGTACAGGTTGTGCATGCTGCGCACGTGGCCCGCGTCGAGGTGCGTGTAGATCTCGGTCGTGCGGATCGAGGCGTGGCCCAGCATCTCCTGCACGGCGCGCAGGTGTGCGCCGCCCTCGATCAGGTGGGTGGCGAAGGAGTGGCGCAGGGTGTGCGGGGTGATCTCCGGCTCGAGGCCGGCGCGCAGCGCGCAGGCTTTCACCCGACGCCAGGCGTTGACCCGGTCGAGGGGCGCGCCGCTCTTGGTCAGGAAGACCTCGGCGCGGCGGATGGGGGTCTCGACCTGGGGCCGGCCCTCGGCGAGCCAGGTTTCGAGGGCCTGGCGCGCGCGCCCGCCGAGGGGCACGATGCGTGTCTTGCGGCCCTTGCCGGTCAATCGCAGCACGCGCAGTTGTGGCTCGAGTTCATCCGTGCGCAGGCCGATGGCCTCGCTGATGCGCGCGCCGCACGCGTACAGCACCTCCAGCAGGGCGCGGTCGCGCAGATCGCGCCAGCCGGATCCTGCGGGGGCCGCCAGCAGGGCCTCGACCTCGTCGACCGCCAGGCAGTGGGGCAGGTAGCGGTGCAGGACCGGCGCCGGGATACGGGCCGTGGGATCGCGCTCAAGCACGCCCTCCACGGTCAGGTAGCGCAGGGCGGATCGGATGGTCACCAGATTGCGCGCGACGGTGGACTCGGCGGCCTGTTCGTCCCGGCGCGCGGCCAGGTAGTCGACCACGTGGTCCCTATCCATGTCGGCCCAGCGCGTGTGGCCGCGCCGGACGGACCAGCGCAGGAAGCGTTCCAGGTCGCCGCGGTAGGCGCGCATGGTGTTGCGGGCCAGGCCGGATTCCACGCGCATGGCGCTCAGGAAGTCCTCCATGCCTGCGATCAGGTCGGGCGGGATGGGCTTGTCCCCGTCCCGGACGACGGTCTTGTCGCTGCCTCTTGCCACCGACCGAGGGTCGCTCGGCCCGGCGGCGTATGCAAAGGTCTGTCCCGGATTCGTGGGCCAATGCTGGGCACGGGGGCTATACTCCCGCCGAATTGCGCGCCCAGGGCGTGCCACAGGAGCGCCAGGAACCCATGTATACGAAGCGGAAGCCGGCATGAGCACGCCCACGAGTCGTCGGCGCTTGATCTTCTGCCTGGTCGCGGTGGCTGCCCTGATCGCCCTGGATCTGTGGTCCAAGGCACGCGTGTTCGAGTGGCTCGAGGCGGACCCCTTCGCCCTGACGCCGGATTCCCACGGCCACCCGCGCGAGCCATTGCTCGGGGACTGGCTGGGGTTCATGCGCAACGAGAACTACGGCATGGCCTTCGGTCGCGGGGAGAACATGCCCTACATCCTGGTCTTCGGGCGGATCGGCGCCGTGCTGCTTCTTGCCTGGCTGGTGCTCAAGGCCCCACGCGGCCGCTCCGCCTACCTGGTGGCCCTGGTGCTGATCCTGAGCGGAGCCCTCGGGAACCTCTACGACAACCTGTTCAGGCCGATCGAGCCCGCTGACGGGCGCCCCTTCGGTCCGGTGCGGGACTTCATCGACGTCTATTTTGGAATCTGGGACTGGCATTTCCCGACCTTCAACGTCGCCGACTCGTGCATCTCGGTGGGGGCTGTGCTGCTGATCCTCTCGGGATTCGGGGCTGATGAGGAGGCCGAACAGGAGGACGCTGAGGGGTTGGAGGCTGCGGCTGGCGAGCCGGCCACGGAGCAGGCGACGAGCTGATCGGGCCCGAGCAATTTCAGGGCCTGGATATAGACCCCGCATCGACCCTTTGCGGGAGCGCCCGGCTCGACTAGATTGCCTTGCATGGCTGACCTGACCGTCGCGTTCGCGGGACTCGAGCTGCGCTCGCCGATTCTGTCGGCGTCCGGGACCTTCGGCCATGGACTCGAGATGCAGCACATCGTGCCGGCCAGCGCCGTCGGCGGGCTGGTCAGCAAGACGGTCACCATGGATCCGCGCCCGGGCAATCCGATGCCGCGCATCTGCGAGACCGAGGCGGGCTTCCTGAACTCGATCGGGCTCGAGAACCGTGGGATCGAGGCCTACCTTGAGCACACCTTGCCCGAGATGGCCGAGGCGGACACGGTCGTCATCGCCAACATCGGGGCGAAGGACGCCGAGGAGTTTGGCCGTATCGCGGCGATCCTGGACGCGCGTGCCGAGGTCGACGTGCTCGAGGTGAATCTCTCGTGCCCGAACGTGCAGGGCGGAAGGCTGCCCTACAGCACCGACCCACGCGTCGCGGAGGAAGTCATCCGGAACGTGCGCGCGGCGACGCGCAAGCCGATCTTCGCCAAGCTCTCCCCGAACGTGACGCGCATCGCCGACATCGCGATCGCGGTCGAGAGCGGCGGAGCGGACGGCATCACGGCGATCAACACCCTGCTCGGCATGGGAGTCGACTGGCGCACGGGCAAGCCCGCGCTCAACACGATCCAGGGCGGCTACTCCGGGCCGGCGATCAAGCCGGTGGCGCTGCGCTGTGCCTGGGAGTGCGCGCAGGCCGTACAGATTCCGATCATGGGCTGCGGTGGAATCCGGACGGCGGCGGACGTTCTCGAATTCCTCGTCGTCGGCTGCAGTGCGGTGCAGGTCGGGACCGCCAGCTTCAGCGATCCCGGGCTACTGGGCTTGCTGGCCACTGAGCTCGAGCACCTGCTCGACGCCCACGGCAAGGCCAGTGTGCGCGAGCTGATCGGGACGATCGACATGGGCAAGCCGAAGGCCATGGCACCCGGGAGTCAGTCGTGAGTCGCGGAAACCGGAGCCAGCGGGGCTGATTTCATGCGTCTGGAAAGTCTCACCTGCGACCACATCCGACGCGCGATAGAAATCTACATGGCGATGGCCTGGCCCGCGGGCCAGGAGGGTTGCACGCCCGCGCCAAGGCCCCTGCACGATCTCGAGGGCATCGAGCCCCTGACGGAGATGTTCGAGCGCTTCGACGTGCCCGCGGCCGGACTCGGCGGATCGCTCTCGCGCCATACCCTGCGGCTCGGGAACCGTCGCTACCCATTCATGAAGTTCGTCGTACAGGAGTACCTCGTCCACGAGGAGTACTTCTTCTCGGTCGACACGCACGACGCCTTGAAGATCACGCCGAACATGGCGGACTACGAGACCTGGCAGGAGGTGCTCTCCTTCAACCGGCAGATCAAGCGCGACATCGAGAGGACGTGGCACTCGGAAGGGCTCCCGACCAACGAGGACCTGCGCATCCTGATGGAGGAGCTGGCGCAGCTCGAGAAGGAGGGCGAGAAGAAGGCGCGCCTGCTCGTGGTGGACGACGAGGAGAACGTGGCGCTGGGCCTGCGGGCGGTGCTCGGGGCCCGCGGATACGAGGTCGAGGTGGCCTACGACGGTCGCCAGGTGCTGGACCGCATGGCCCGCGACCCCTTGCCGGACCTGGTCGTGCTCGATTATTCGATGCCCGAGCTGGACGGCGAGGAAGTGCTGCGGCAGGTGCGGGACGACGAGCGTTGCCGGGATGTGCCGATCCTCCTGGCCACCGCCAGCTCGATCGAGCTCTCGCGCCTCAAGCGAGCGACTGGCCTGTTGCGCAAGCCCTACCCGCGGCAGCTGCTCTTCTCGATGATCGGTCGGATCCTCGAGAGTCGGGCCGGATCTGCGGAACAGCCCGCCCCCCCCGAGTGATCAGCCGCTGGGCGGCCTGACCGGCCCAGCGGGTCCTGGCGGGCCTGGCGGCACCCGGAGAGCTCACGGAATTGCGGTGCGGCCAGAAGTTACGGACGCCCGCGCTTGGCAGGGGGTGCAGGACATCCTTTAATGCTTCGCTTCCCCCGACCGGATCAGCGACTCGGGGCCCGCCCGAGCGCGCCGGTCTGTACCGGGCCGCGGGGCATCCGGCGCAACGACGAGAACTGAACGATGGATTGGGACAACGTAACTGACCGGCTCGGCGTCCTCAAAGAGAACGTCGGACGAGGGTTCATGCGGATCTTCGGGTCGCGCAACGAGCGCGTCGTGCGGACCCTGGAGCCAATCGTCAAGCGTATCAACGAGCTGGAGCCCTGGGCGCAGGGCCTGGACCAGAGCGCGATGCAGGAGACGATGGTCGGCTTCCGCAAGCAGGTCCAGGCGGAGGAGAAAACCCTCGACGAGCTGCTGCCCGAGGTCTTTGCCCTGGTGCGCGAGGCGTCGGTGCGGACCCTCGGCATGCGCCACTTCGATGTGCAGCTGGTGGGCGGCTATGTGCTGCACTCCGGCGCGATCGCGGAGATGATGACGGGCGAAGGCAAGACCCTGGTGGCAACCCTGGCGCTGTCGTTGAACGCGGTCTCGGGGCGTCCTTGCTACCTGGTCACGGTCAACGACTACCTCGCGAAGCGCGACGGCAACTGGATGCGTCCGATCTACGAGTACCTGGGCCTGACCATCGATTCGATCCAGGCCGGGATGGAGGCGAGCCAGCGCAAGCCGGTCTACGCTTGCGATATCGTCTACGGCACGAACAACGAGTTCGGTTTCGACTACCTGCGCGACAACATGAAGACGACGCTGGACCAGCAGGTTCAGAGCGATCTCTATTACGCCATCGTCGACGAGGTGGACTCGGCCTTGATCGACGAGGCGCGTACCCCGCTGATCATCTCGGGCCCGGCCGAAGAGCACGTGGGCAAGTACCACCAGGCGCACGACGTGGCGTCCAAGCTCGAGCGCGAAGTCCATTACGAGGTCAAGGAGAAGGAGCGCAGCGCGTCCCTGCTCGAGGATGGCATCGTCGAGGCTCAGAAACTTGTGGGCGTGGAGTCCTTCTACCAGCCCGGTTGTGAGGACTGGCCGCACTACATCGAGAACGCACTGCGCGCCAAGGAGCTCTACACGATCGACAAGGAGTACGTGATCGAGGGCGCCGAGGTGGTCATCGTCGACGAGTTTACGGGACGCAAGATGGCCGGGCGGCGCTGGTCCGAGGGCCTGCACCAGGCGGTCGAGGTCAAGGAGGGCTTGCAGCCGAAGACGGAGACGCAGACGCTCGCGACGATCACCTTCCAGAACTACTTCCGCATGTTCGAGAAGCTCGGCGGGATGACCGGTACGGCCATCACCGAGGCGGGCGAGTTCCACAGCATCTACGAGCTCGAAGTGGTCTCGATTCCGACCAACCTGGCCGCGGCCCGCGACGACGGGAACGACGTGGTCTACCGCACCGAGAATGAGAAGTGGAACGCGATCTGCGACGAGATCGAGCGCGTGCACGAGAAGGGGCAGCCGCTCCTGGTCGGTACGGCGTCGGTCGAGTCTTCGGAACACCTTGCCGGCCTTCTACGGAAGCGCAATCTGAAGCACGAGGTGCTCAACGCCAAGAACCACGAGCGTGAGGCCGATATCATCGCGATGGCCGGCGAGCGCGGTGGTGTGACGGTTGCGACCAACATGGCCGGCCGGGGAACGGACATCAAGCTGGGCGGTAACTTCGAGTACCGCCTGGGCCTGGCGCTGAGCGCCAAGGATCTGGTCGAGGGTGATGTCGAGCACCTGGAGCAGATCGACGCGATCCGCGAGGACCTGCGCAGCCAGTGCGATACGGACGAGGCCGAGGTGCTCGGTCTGGGCGGGCTCTACGTCCTTGGCACGGAGCGGCACGAGGCGCGCCGGATCGACAACCAGTTGCGCGGCCGTTCCGGGCGGCAGGGAAACGTCGGCGAGTCACGCTTCTATCTGTCGTTGCAGGATCCGTTGATGCGCATCTTCTACCGCGATTGGGTGACCAACGCGATGGAGAAGCTGGGCATGACGGAGGGCCAGGAGATCGAATCCGGCATGGTGACGCGCGCCATCGGCCGCGCGCAGAAGAAGGTCGAGGAGCGCAACTTCGAAATTCGAAAGAGCCTGCTCGAATACGATGAGGTCATGGATCGTCAGCGCAAGACGATCTACGGCGTGCGTCAGGATGTGCTCGAGAACACCGAGCTGAAGCAGCGCACGACGGGCATGATCGTCAACTCGCTGCAGCGCGCGACGTCCATCCATGTGGGCGACGCGGACGGGCTCAAGGAGTGGTGCATGCGGAGCTTCGGGCTCGAGGTCGATCCCGCAGTGCTTGCGACCGCGGTGGACCCCGAGGGGAACTCCGAGGGGCTTGAGAGTGCCGTACTGGCGCGACTCGACGAGCGCCATGAGGAGCTGGGGGACGAGCTGTTCGATCGTGTGCAGCAGTACCTATTGCTGAACGCGCTGGATTCGCGCTGGAAAGATCACCTGTACGCCGTGGATGCACTGAAGGCCGGAATCGGCCTGCGTGGGTACGGGCAAGAGGACCCCAAGGTGGCGTACAAGAAAGAGGGCACCCTGCTCTTCAATGACCACCTGCTACCGGCCGTTGAGGAAGAGGTCGCCAGCCTGGTTCTACGAATCCAGGTCCGCAAGCCGGACGAGTCCGGTGATGCTGCGGGTGCGGCTGGTGCCGGCTCGACCCTGACCCCGCACGGCATGGTGCGCGGGGGCGGCGGACGCGCGCAGGCCACACCCGAGCAGGTGGAGGCCTACCGCCGCCAGGTGAAGCAGCAACAGGTGCGGCGTGCGATGCGGCCGCAGGTCGCCGCGTCGTCAGCCTTCGATGTGATGCGTCGCCGCCAGCAGACAGCGGTGGCTCCCAAGCCTCAGGAGGGCCAGGAGGAGGCACAGGAGCCGAAGCCCGAGCAGGCCCCGGCGCAGGAGCCTGCCGCTGACGCCGCCGATTACTCGGGCGTTGGCCGTAACGATGCTTGCCCGTGTGGGAGTGGCAAGAAATTCAAGAAGTGTCACGGGACGGCCTGACGGACGCGGCCACGCCCCCGCCGATCCGAACGGATCCGAACCGGGGCTGGCTGCGGTTCCTGCTGCACGCTTTCTACAGCGTCATCGCCGGCGTTGTGGTCGTCATCGCCGCGCCCTGGTGGATCGGTCGCAGTCTCACCGATCGACACTTCCGGGCCATGATCCTGGGGCGTCTGACCGTCGGTCTGGGCCGTTTGCCGCGCACCGAGCGGCCGCGCATTCTCGTGCATGGTGTCTCGGTCGGGGAGGTCAAGGCTGCCCAGCCGATCGTGCGCGCCATCCAGGCGGCGCATCCTGACGCGCAGGTCGTCGTCAGTGCGACGACGGGCACCGGGCTCGAAGTGGCACGCAAGTTGTTTGCGGACCTGCCCGTCGTGGGCTTTCCCGCGGACTTCGACTTCCTCGTGCGTCGTTTTCTGCGTCGCGTGCAGCCGACCTGTGTGGTGCTGATCGAGCTGGAGATCTGGCCCAACTTCCTGCGCTGCGCCAATCGTGCCGGCGTGCCTGTCGTCGTGGCGAACGGGCGCATCACCGACCGCAGCTTTCAGCGCTACGGGATCTTTCGTAGCACCCTTCCGCAGTTCAACCGGATCTCGCTCTTCTGCGCGCAGGACAACACCTACGCGCGGCGGTTTGCGGAACTGGCGCATTCCACCGAGCGGGTCGTGGTTACCGGAAACGTCAAGGCCGACGGATTGCGGCTGGGCCGCCCGTGGACGCGCGATGAGCGCCGGGCACATCCCACGGGCAAAGCCCCGGGCCAGGTGGAGCTGCTGGCAGGCGTGGGGGACTCGGAGGTGGTGATCGTCGCCGGAAGTACCCACGGGGACGAGGATGTCTGGATCGCGAGCGCTGCGCTGGCGGGGGCCCCGGGCGCACGCCTGGTGCTGGCCCCGAGGCATCCGGCCCGTGCGCGTGACATCGTGAGCGACCTGGCGAAGCTCGGCATGCGCGCTCAGCTGTGGACCGTGATCCGCTCCGGTGCTGAGGCTGTCGACTCCGGGAGACCGCTGGTGGTCGACACCATCGGGGACCTGGAGCAGTTCTACGCGCTGGCGGACATCGTGTTCGTGGGGGGCTCGTTGGTACCGCACGGGGGCCAGAACATGCTGGAGCCGGCTGGCCTCGGGCGCCCGGCCGTGTACGGCCCCCACGTCGCCAATTTTTCCCATGAGGCGGCCCTGCTCGAGCAGCACGGCGCCAGCGTTCGGGTTCAGGATCGGGCCGATCTGGCGCGCATCTTCGCCCAGCTTGTTGCGGATCCCGCCCGTCGTGAGCGGATGGGGATTGCCGCCATTCAGGCCGTGGAGACCCAACGGGGCGCTTCACGCCTGACGCTGGAGGCACTCGCGCACTGGCAGATCATCTGACGGACGCTTGGGCTTTCGTTCCGGCGGCCACGGATTGCGGTCGATGGGTTCCTTCCTGTGGCGCCGCCTCATCTCACTGGGGTATGCTTCCAGTAGCACCGATAGCCAGTCTGCCGCTCGGGAGCGGCACATCGAGCGCTGGGGCTCACCAGAGCCGGCGATTCTGCCGGCGCCGCCTCTTCAGACACCGTTTCAACCAAGCTGATTTCAACGACCATGGCCCGTACTCTGTTCACCTCCGAATCCGTGTCCATGGGCCACCCCGACAAGGTGGCCGACCAGATTTCGGATGCCATTCTCGACGCTATCCTCGCACAGGACCCGAACAGCCGGGTCGCCTGCGAGACGATGGTCACGACCGGCTTGTGCGTGGTCGCTGGCGAGATCACGACGAAGGCAATCGTCAACTACCAGGACATCGTGCGCGATACGATCCGGCGCATCGGATACGACAACGATGCCTACGGCATCAACGCCGACACCTGTGGTGTCATGGTGACGATCGACAAGCAGTCGCCCGACATCAGCCAGGGCGTTACCGAGGGCGAAGGCATGCACGCCGAACAGGGTGCAGGCGACCAGGGTCTCATGTTTGGCTACGCCTGCAACGAGACCAAGAGCCTCATGCCGGCCCCGATCCACTACTCACACCGCCTGGTCGAGAAGCTCGCCGAGCTGCGCCAGTCCGGCGAACTCGGCTGGTTGCGCCCGGACAGCAAGAGCCAGGTCACCGTCGAGTACGAGGACGGCAAGCCGGTGCGCGTGCACACCGTGGTCATCTCGACCCAGCATGACGACGACATCGAGTGGCAGACGATCCATGACGAGGTGCTGGCGAAGGTGATTCGCGCCACCATCCCCGCCGAGCTACTGGATGACGACACCATCTACCACATCAACCCGACCGGACGCTTCGTGCTCGGTGGGCCTCACGGGGACTGCGGCCTGACGGGCCGCAAGATCATCGTCGACACGTACGGGGGCATGGGCCGTCACGGCGGCGGTGCTTTCTCCGGCAAGGACCCGAGCAAGGTGGACCGTTCCGCGGCCTACGCGGCGCGCTGGGTCGCCAAGAACGTCGTGGCGGCAGGCCTCGCCGACCGCTGCGAGGTGCAGCTGTCCTACGCCATCGGAGTGGCCGAGCCCCTGTCCGTGCTGGTCGATACCTTCGGCACGGGCAAGGCGGATGCGGACGTGATCGATGCGGCTGTTCGCAAGGTCTTCGACCTGCGCCCGGCAGCCATTATCCGTGATCTGGATCTCAAGCGCCCCATCTTCGAGCGTACGGCTTACCACGGGCACTTCGGTCGGGACGAGTTCACCTGGGAGCAGATCGGACGTGTCGCGGCGCTGCAAGAGGCCGTGGCCGCAAACGTCGGCTGATTCCGGGTCCGCCGAGGCGGATTGCGTGACTGGCGTAGCCCCATGGGGTAGAACGAGTGAGCGATCCATCCGGACCGCGAAGGAGATCCCTATGCTTCGACCCACTCGCCTGCTTCGTTCCACCCTCGCGCGGGGCCGCGCTGGCTTCACCCTGATCGAGCTGCTGGCCGTCATGCTGATCATCGGCATCCTGATGGCCTTCCTGGTGCCGCGCATCCCGGCGGTGCTGGACCGGGCCAACGTGACCGCCTGCAAGGCGAACATGCGCGCCATCGGTCAGGGGCTGTTCGAGTACAAGGCCAAGTACAAGAAGATGCCTGCCGAGTCCGGGGTCGGATTCTTTGGCGCGATCATCGCCGACAAGGTCTGGGAGAACACCATCGGTGCGGCGGAAAAACTGACCTGTCCCGGCGTCGAGTACGCCTCCCTGGCCGGAATCAGCGGCATCGATGGGGAGCAGTGGTTCGTGGACCGCGAGCTGCTGGATGGGAGCTTTTCTTCCTATGCGGGCCGCAATACACGGGATCACGCTTTCCGGAAGTTCCCGATCAGTGGCAAGGAAGCGCTCGTCGCGGATGACAACGATCCGGACGGAAACCACCGGACGGCGACGGTCGTGCTGTGGGGCGATCAGACCGTGCGCGAACTAGAGCTGGTCAATCTTCAGAAGAACGGGGCGCTGATGGAGGAGGACACCTTCATCCCCGTCGGGCCCGGCTCACCGGTCGAGGCACTCTCGAAGCTCAGCCTGGATTGATCCCCGAGGGGTGGGGTTCGTCGGGCCGGGCACTGGCTCCAGGAAGGGTCTCTACCTATAAAGGGACGCCCCCTCAGCGACCGATAGGAAGCCTCCCACCCTCCGTCCAGGTGCCATGAATCCCTTCTCCCTGATCCGCGCCATGCGACCCCACCAGTGGGTCAAGAACGCCTTCGTTCTCGCGGCGCTGTTCTTCTCCATCGGCGCCGGAGAGGCTGCGGCCGACATGGGCCGTATCGAGCACACGCTCTTTGCCCTGGTTGCGTTCTGCTTCGGGTCGAGCACGATCTACCTGCTCAACGACGTGATGGACGTGGAGCGAGATCGCGCGCACCCCACGAAGAAGAACCGTCCGATCGCGTCGGGGCAGGTCTCTGTTCGAGTCGCCCTGCTCACGAGTCTGGCCTGCTTTTGCACCGCCCTGATCCTCGGCTGGCGAGCGCGGCCGGAGGACGGACAGGTCGCGATGGTCGTGGGCACCTACATGACGATCAACTTCTTCTACAGCTGGAAGTTGAAGCACATCGTCCTGGTGGATGCGTTCTGCATCGCCTCGGGCTTCCTGCTGCGGGTGCTCGCGGGCGGTCTGGCAGCTTCCACACCGGTTTCCCACTGGCTCATGCTGTGCACGCTCTTCCTGGCGCTCTTCCTGGCCTTCTGCAAGCGCCACGCGGAGATCAACCTGCTGGGCGACGATCGCGGTGGACATCGAAAGATCTTGCTCGAGTACACCCCGGCGCTGCTCGACCAGCTGATCGTCGTGCTCGCGGCATGCACGATCGTCTGCTACACGATGTACACGGTCTCCGATGATACGGCCCTCAAGTTCGGTGGCACACAACTGGTCTGGACGGTCCCCTTCGTGGTCTTCGGCCTCTTCCGCTACCTGCTGCTCGTCCAGACCCGGGGCGGAGGCGGCAACCCATCGCGCGTGCTGCTCGGCGGCGATGTGGCCTTTCTGGTCAACGGTCTCGCGTGGCTGGCCACGGTGACGGTACTCCTGTTCTCGTCGGCGGGCTGAGAGCCAAGCCTCCCGGGGGGGCTCGGGGGGGCAGTGTCCTGTGGTTCGTGAAACCGACCGGGTGCTGATACCATGGGGCGATCATGATGAAGGCTACATTCGGAGCAGGTTGTTTCTGGGGCGTCGAGGCCACGTTCCGGCGTATCGATGGGGTGCTCGACGCAGCCGTTGGTTACACGGGCGGCGCCCTGGATGAGCCGAGCTATCAGGACGTCTGCAGCGGTGCGACAGGTCACGCCGAGGTCGTCGAGGTGGACTTCGACCCTGAGCGCGTGGGCTACGAGGAGCTGTTGCGTGTCTTCTGGAAGAACCACGACCCGACCACGGTCGACCGGCAGGGCCCTGATATCGGATCGCAGTATCGCTCGGCGGTGTTCTTCCATTCGGACGAGCAGCGTGACAGCGCACAGCGCGTACTGAATGAGCTTGATGCCGCGGGTGTGTTCGCGCGCCCGATCGTGACGGAGATCGCGCCAGCGTCCGAGTTCTTCCGCGCTGAGGAGTACCACCAGCGCTACCTGGAAAAGCACGGGCAGGATCACTGCGGGATCTGAGGGGGCGCGAACCGGGGCGATTCTTGCCCGGGTGATAGGTGCAAGGTGGCTGGCGTTCACCCGCTATCCACTTGTGACGGATTCCCCAGCAGCTTGCTGGGCATGGTGTATGGTGGGGGCGGCGTCGTGAGACGCAGGCAATCACTTATATCCGTCTATTTCGTTCAGGAGGAATACCATGGGCAAATCCCCAGTCCGTCCCGGTCTTCATACTCTCTTGTCGCTGACAGTCCTCGCATCGCTGGCGGGTGCGCAGGCCGTCACGACGAGCTCCGTCGGTAACGG
The DNA here is from genome assembly GCA_047618565.1 of Planctomycetota bacterium. Taxonomy (GTDB): domain Bacteria; phylum Planctomycetota; class UBA1135; order UBA1135; genus JBLHKW01. The sequence continues at coordinate 19,813 of JBLHKW010000033.1, read as the reverse complement.
TAGCAAGAGCGTTCCCGCCAACCGCACCGAGCCCTTGGTCGGGCCCTACGGTGTTCTGACCGACACGCGTACCGAGGTCGCAAATCTGAACCCCGAGGTCTTCACGGGCCTGGTCACCGATGCGGACGGCGTGCTCTGGGCGCTGAATCCCTACGCCAGCACGGTCGTGAGCTACAGCGCGGTGACGCCCGCTCCCGACCTGGTGGTGGAGACTGGCCTGCATCCGGTGTCCGTGGGCATCTGGGATCCAGGCGACCTGGGGCAGCGCAAGCTGCTGGTGGTTTGCACCGGGACCCACGCGCTCTTCGTCCACGACCCCGCCGATGGCCGTATCGAGCAGGTCATCCGGCTCGACTCCGAGCCGGGGGATATGGTGATCGACCAGGACAACTCGCGCGCCTTCATCGCCTGCCAGGGAGCCAACACGGTCATCCAGGTCGACCTTCTCACCTGGAAGATCGCGGCGAGCTACCCGATCCCGTGTGGTGAGCGCCCGGGCTACCTGTACCTGGACCGTGGCGCCCCTGACCTCGACGGCGACAATCGCGTGTACGTCGGGCAGAGCACGACCGGCAACAACTCGATCACGATCGCAGTCCCCACGAGCAGCGTAGGCGGTGTGCTGGACCTGGATCTGCTCGGCGGCGCGGATCTTCCCGACGAGGACATCTTCCGCATCGACCCCGAGGCAGGGGTCGTCGAGGCGGTTCTTAGCGGCGCCGGCAGTCTGATCTTCCAGATCACTCGCAATCCGGCCACGAACGACCTCTGGGTGCTCTCGTCGGACAGCAACAACAAGGACCTGGCCATCGATAGTGAGCCCAAGCTGAATGGCCAGGTGGCGATCAATCAGCTGATCCTGGTGCCCGCAATCGACAATGCGAGCGGGCTCGGTACGGCGGGTGTGGGTATCGACCTCGATGACATCGACGCGGTGATGCCCGGCGGCCAGTACGACCCGACGCGCTCCATCAACCAGGCGCGCGCGCTGGACATCCTCGACGCGAATTCGACCGCTCCGGGCCTGGCGTTCGTTGCGAGCCCGATGAGTGATGTGATTCCCCTTCTGGATGCCACCGGGGCGCGCTTGCTGGACTTCCAGCTACCGGCCGGGGCGCAGTGCTACGACGTGGACGTGTACGACCCGGACGACACCATCGTGGCTGCGCTCTGCCTGGGAACGATGACGATCGAGCTGTTCCAGTGGAGCCCGTTTGCGGCCGCGCCTTTCGCGAGCCTGCCGCTGGGCCTCGATCCCACCCCGGCCCAGATCCGGCGCGGGCGGGATGTGTTCCTGGACGGGCAGCGTTCCGAGAGCGCGCGCTTCAGCTGCGGTACCTGCCATCCGGGCGGCCGCTCCGACCAGCTGGGCTGGATGTTGCGCGGCGATCCGATCGACGAGAAGAACGTGATGGTCACGCAGTCCTTGCTCTCGATCAGCGACACCTTCCCGCACCACTGGCGCGGGGAGCGCGAGCTGGTGAACTTTCAGGGCGCGTTCGGTGGCCTGCTGGGCGCACCGCCGGCAGAGCAGCCGACGCCGAGCGAGATGGCGGACTTCGTGGTCTTCATGCAGACCCTGCAGGCGCCGGCCAACCCGCTCCAGAACCCGAAACGGATCCTGGACGACAGCCGTGGCACGCTCGTCGCCCCGAACGGGCATACGGGTTCGGCGGTGAACGGGCAACGCTGGTACCAGGACGTTCCGAACTTCAACTCCAACACCTGCGCTGAATGCCATACGCAGGAGACCGGCTCCAACGGTGCATTCTTCGTGGAGGTGGGTACCAATGCTCCGCGCGCGGCCAACCTCGAGGTGGCGCACCTGCGCCAGCTTCAGCACAAGGGCAGCGAGGCGGTCACGCTCGAGTTTGGAGCGACCGTGCTCCAGGTCAACCAGAACGGGTTCGGCCTGCGTCACAACGGAATGACGCCGACGCTCTTCGACTTCATCGTCAACATCAGTGCGTTCTTCGCACTCAGTGAACAGCAACGCGTGGATGTGTTCCGCTTCGTGGAGCAGTTCGACCAGGGCATATCGCCCGCCGCTCACTGGTCGTCATTCTTCGAGGCCAGCAGCGCAGAGCACACACCGACGAGCATCCGGCAGGTCCTGTTGAATGGAGCCATCGAGGGCTGGAACGATGTCGCCGTGGTGGGGCAATACGACACCGGCGCTGGCCTCGTTCCGATGCGCTGGCTGTACAACAGTGGGGACGAGCTCTTCATCTCCGAGGATCCTGCGCAGGCACCGATCGACTGGAATGAGATGGTCGTGGCCACGCGCGAGGGCCGTGCGCGTGCCGCCTTCATCGGGCTGCCCGTGGGGAACGGTCGTCGCTTCGCCATCGACCACGATGCGGACCGGCTGACCAATGGGCAGGAGAGCTCCCTGGGTACGGATCCCTGGGTGGCGGACACCGATGGTGACACATGGCCGGATGGCTACGAGGCCGAGCACGGAGATGACCCGCTCGTGGCCCAGGCACCTTCCGCGGACGCCATGCCGCCCGCCACCACGCGCGTCGCCCTGGACCACCGCACCTCGCGCACGGCCAAGTACCTGATCCAGTTCTCGGAGCAGGTGACCTACACGGTCGACTATGGCCCGCTGGGTAGCGCGCGCGTCTATCAGTTCACGCGCGACTACTTCACGGACGACGATACCTTCGTGCTGACGCATTCGGACCCGAGCAGCCCGGCGCAGCCTGCCATTGCATTCGATGCGATGATCACGATGACGGACCGCAATGGCAACGTGACGGGGCCGGTGGTGTTGCCCGGGTTCAGTCCGCTCGAGACGGGCGAGATGCTCGCGCCGTTCCTGCCCTACAAGCATGTCGCCGTGATGGAGTGGGTGCAGCAGGTGCGCAACGGCAGCACCCTGGATGCCGAGGTCCGCATCAAGATCAACCAGAACAACGGCGCGCCGGACTTTCCGCCCGCGGCCGATCAGATGGTGTTCCTGAGCGTCGCGGTCTGGGATGCCGGGTTGGCCCGATTCGTGAAGAGTGTGAGCGTGACTTCACCGCATCCGAATCGATTCGACACCGTCAACGCCGATGAAGAGGTCCGCACTTACACGGGGGACCCGGGTGGTCCATGGATCGTGTCGCCACTGACGGACGTGAACGGCGAGACCAGCGTGACCTTCAGCCAGCCGGATCTGAGTGCGGGTCAGGCGGTCGTGGTGTCGGTCATGGGGATTCTCGTCGAGGGCACCCCGCCGCCCGGTCATACGGGCGGCACGGTCTACTCCGGTATCAGCCTGTTTCAGATGACGCCCCTGCTCACGGAAGTGACGCAGGAGTTGCGCCTCGATTTCTGACCGCATCTGGGAATTTGGCAGGGGCGGGGCTTTCAGGCCTCGTCCCGGTGAGGTCAGGGTCCGCTCTCGTGGATCCCCGGTCCCGGTACTGGGTCGGAGACTCCGATTTCCACGTGCAGCAAGGCTCGCGGCCCAAGAAGTGTCTGTTCCGCTTGATATCGTGCGAGGCCCAGGTCGACAAGTCTGGTGGACAGCCTTCCCATGGACTTTCCTATAGATGAACTTTGCGCGCGCATCCGCGCGGTCGTGGTCGACGACACCCAAGGCGACCTGGACCTGACCAGCCACCTGTTGCGGTCGGCGGCCAGCCCGGTCATCGATGTGGTTCCGTTCAACGACGCTGCGGAAGCTATTACGGAACTGGCGCAGAAGGACCCCGATGTCATCCTGATTGACAGTCACCTCGGGAGCTGCACGGGAATCGAATTTTTGGAACACGTGCGCAAGGCCGGAGTTTGCGCGCCGGCGATTCTGCTGGCCGGTCGCGGTGACGGGGAGCTTTCGATGGCGGCGTGGCATGCCGGATTCCTGGATTGCCTCTCGAAGAGCATCCTGTCCGAGCGCAGCCTGAAACGCGCCATCGAGAACGTTATCGAGAAACACTTCCTCTCCGTGCGTGCAGAGTCCTACCGGCAACGGCTGGAAACGACGGTGCGAGACCTGGATGCAAGGAACCGTGAGATCGCCGCGTTCCACGCGACCCTGGAGCACGAGTTGAGGACCCCGCTCGCAGTTGCGCGTGAGCTGGTGTCGCTGATGGCCGAAGGGCTGCACGGTTCCGTGAGCAACCAGCAGCGAGATCTGCTCTCATCCGTACTGGCCTCCTGCGACCAGCTCGGGCGCTGCGTGAACGATCTTTTCGACGGTGAGCAAGCAAGTAGCTACCCGACGGACGCTCAGCCGGCCCGGCGCCAGCTGCGCTAACAGGCTGTTGGCAAGGTGCGCACGGGCGTGTCCGCACCACCGCCGGACGACGTTATCAACGGCCTGCTAGTAGCGGGTTGTAGTCAGAGTGATCTCGTTGTCCGCTTCGATGTAGGACGGTGCACCATCGGGTTCGACCACGCCCTGCACCACGATGACCAGCTTGCCCTGGCCCGTCGGAATCGACTGCGGGATGGCAATCAGGAAATGGGAGGATCCTCCGCCGCCGGATAGGGCGTGCTCTTCGGCGGTGACGACAGCCATACCCTGGTCCGAAGTGTAGTACGCGGAGATCTCGACGTCGTAGCCCAACCCGGCCGGGTTCGCCCCTTCGCCAAGGTCCACGCGAACGCTCAGCTGGGAGGGCGAAGAAGACTGCGGCGTCACCAGCACCTGAGCGCCGATACGCTGAACGTGGATCGGCTGCGGACGCACGAAGGATGCGGTCTCGTGGTCAAAGGTCAGGAAGGTGTGGTTCTCGTTGGCATCCGTCATGTCGAGCATGATGCTGTGCACGGTGCCCGGTGTCAGGTTGCCAATGGAGTACGAGAATTGCGTGTCGTACTGCTGGTCTAGCGGGCGCCTGAAGATCGCCTCGCCGTCGACGAAGAATAACACGCGCGCGACCTCGGATGTCTGGAACTCCAGCTTGATGGACGTCTGCGTCGTGTAGATGACGTGCGGTCCATCCACCAGCTCGGGGCCGGCCGAGTCGGGCGAGGTCGCCGTCGGAACCAGCGGGTCCATGTTCCACTCGACCTCGTAGCCGTCGGGGAATCCATCGCCATCCGTGTCCCAGAACTCGGGGTCCGTGCCCGCCAGGGCCTCGTCGATGTCGAGGATGTTGTCGTTGTCCCGGTCGATGCCCATGACCTTGCCGCGCATGCGGGCGACGCCCATGAAGGTCACCGGGAAACCCGCCTCGGCCTTCTCCACCAGCTGGGCCAGGGAAAGCGGCGCGAGCAGGGTCGAGGCACGTCGGAAGGCCCGCGTCTGGGGCAGGTACCAGCCGGTGATGAAGTCCTCGCGTTCAAAGATGAAGTCCGGCCCGGTCACGAAGACCAGGTCGCAGTGTCCATCGGAGGCCTGCCTCATCAGGTAACGCAATTCGTTGGCGAGCACGCTCTGGACGTTGCCCGCGTGCATCGTGACCTGGAATCCTGTCGACGGTGCGAGGCCGGTGTCGAGGGATTCGATGAAGCGCGCGAGCTTGTCTGCCTGAGCCGGGGAGACCTGGAATATCGGGTTTCCGGCCGCATCGAGTTCCAGGGCCACGGCCTCGATGGTGGGTGCTGTGCCCCCGTGGTTGAGGCCTGCACCGAGCTCGGTGCGCTCTCCGAATCCGCCGCCCAGGGTCATGGGCGTGCTCAGCTTGCGTTGCACGGCGCGGAGCGCGGGCACGACGATGGAGGGCGACTCACCACCGCGGAAGGTCTGCACGACCTCGTTGCTGGTGCCGAGTGGCAGTTGATGGCAATCACCGCATGCCTGCGCGCCCTGCGCCGGATGGTTAAGGAAGATGTCGGCGCCCTGCAGTTCGATGGGCGTATGTTTGCGTGTGAGATCCTGACGCGGGTTGGGTGCGATGGCGAGTTCTTCTAGGTACTGCTCGATGTAGAAGAAACCGCCTCCGATCGTCGCCGCGTGACCGTTGACCACGTTCTCCAGCAGGTTCTTGAACGTGCCGTTGAAGTCCTTGAGCTTGCGCTTCTCGCCGCGCCAGTGGAACGGACCGACCTCGCGCAGGGCACGCACGCTCTGCGTGACCATCGGCCCCTTGATGTCGATGCCGAACTGCAGCTGGTCTGCGGGCGTCGTCTCCGGGTCGAGGAAGGTCGACAGGTCCCAGGCCAGGCCGTCCGTGTTGCCGTCCGTGTGGCAGGAGAAGCACGACGAGGTGTTCGAGAGCGAGAACTTGGTGCTGTCGAAGAAGCCGCGACCACGCTTCATGGCCAGGGGCATGCGATCGTAGCCGATCTTCCGCGAGCCGACGTAGTCGTGGTCGAACGGGGTCGAGGTCGGCAGCTGGGCGAGCGGGATACGGCTGAAGCCGTTGTCGACCTTGTTGTAGGTCACCAGGTACGCGCCGTCGCTCGATACCGCACAGCCGCGCGGACCCGCGAACTCGGGGTAGGTCGTCAGCGAGGGGATCGAGATCGACCCCGCCCAGGTGACGGCTCCTTGGGGGTCGATGTCCAGTACGGCGACCCGGTCGGTGCCGTAGCCCGTCACGAATGCGCGGCTACCGTCGGGCATGAACGAGATGCTCGTCGGCGTCGAGACGTTCTCGTCCGGGGACGGCGAGAGCTGGTCCATGTCGACGATGCGCACCAGCGGCGGAGTCTGTGCCACATCGACAATGGTGAGCCGGTTGCTAACGACCTGGCCGCCGATGAAAGAGATCTCGCCGAGGTGGGTCGCGTTCATCGCGTCCGTATTCGGGATCCACAGTTCGCTGGAGCCCGGCCGCAGGTGGAGGTTGAAGAGCGTCGTTCCGAGAGCGCTGACCGTTGCGCTGGAATCGAGGCTGTCCGTGCTGGCGTTCGCGGTGATGTTGATCTTCAGCAGGTCGCGGTCCGGGAGTGGTTGGGCACCGGGGACGCCTGCCACGTGGACCACCTCCGTGGCCTCGCCCAGCGACGTCTCGCCGAGCGGGGCGGTGCCATTGCCCGAGAGCAGCGGTACGACGTAGATGGCGTTTCCGACGCGCGCCAGGCCGTGCGGTTGACGGGCCGGAATGGGGATGGAATTTGCCACCGTGTAGGTCGCCGTATCGATCACGTCCACTCGATCTACCGCAGAGCAACTGACGTACGCACGATCGCCGGAAGCGCTGAAGGCCACGTCGTGAGGCTCCGCTCCTACTCGTACGGTGCGAATGATCTGCTTCATCGCGGTGTCGTACACGGTCACGCTGGAGGTGACTCGGTCGACCATCCAGAGCTCGTCGCTGCCGGGCCGCAGCTTCAGCGAGACCAGGCCGGGCCCGGTGGGGACCTCCAGGAGCAGCTGGCGCGTGGCGGAGTCGTAGATCGCCAGGCGATCACCCATCTGGTTGGTGATGTAGAACTCGCTGCCGTCCGGTGAGAACAGTACGGGCTGGGTCGGCCCGACCCCGTACATGATGAACCGGCCGCTCACGTTGTCGCGCGGGATGTCGGCCTGGCTCGTCTGGCCCTGGGCCAGGGCGGGTAGCAGGGCGAGGGCGAAGAGGGGCAGTCGCGGGTGGAAATTTCGCATCGATGTCGCGTCAGGCTGCGGGTCGAGGGAGGGGCGGCATGCGGGGAGCGGCTACAGGCCGCGGGCCGCTTCCCGGAACAGGGAACGCACCCTGCAAAGTCTACCCGGATAGGGCCCTTTTGGGGGCCTGGGAATCGCGTCTGGAGGCCCTCTAAGGGGGCCTCCAGGGGCCTGGAGTGGATCCACGGCTGCCTCGAGGTGGCTAGTAGGCCAGCGTCGCGAAGGGAATCCGGTCTTTCCCGACCGCGTGCACGGGAGCACCCGGGGGGCATCGATGCGCTGGACCTTGAAGATCAGCTCGCCGGGCGGGAGCCCTTCGGGCAGGGCCACCTCGATGTGCGCGACCCCGTCGCTGGCGGCCAGCCAGGTCTGGGCCGCGTTCGCGATCTCGACCAGCTCGTCCGCGGACCTGGGGTAGACGACGCCACGACGTTGTATCCGAGCTCGGGCATGCCCGGCTCGTCGAGCGCCAGGTGCACCGCGGCCCGCAGGTACGCAGCTCCACCCTGCGCCCCGGGGATCACGCTCAGCTGGATTCGGTCATGGGCGCGAGCAGGTCGAGATCCAGGGTGCGCACGCTGCTGTCGCCCGTGCCGACGATGGCGATTCGGTTGCGCACCACCTGGCCGTCGATGAAGTTGCGCTCTACCCGTCGATTGGCATTCATCGCATCCGTATGCGGGGTCCACATTTCCGCGCTGCCCGGGCGGGCGTGCAGGTTGTAGAGCGTCGTCCCGAGCCCCGATAGCGTTGCCGACGGATCGAGCACGTCGGTAGCGGCGCTGGCCGTGATCGGGATCGCGAACAGGTCCCGGTCGGGAGGCGTTGTGGCGCCGGTGATCGAGCCCACGTGCTCGATCGAGATCACCTCGCTCGGGTCAGCGCTGACCGGATTGCCGCGCGGGGCGGTGCCGTTGCCGGAACGCAGGGGCACGACGTAGACGGTCTCATCCACGCGCACGATGCCCTGGGGCAGCCGGGCCGGAATCGGTATCGAGGTCGCAACAGCGTAGGTGGCAGCATCGATCACGTCGACCCGATCCGCCTGGGAGCAGGAGACGTAGGCGCGATCGCCGCTGGCCGTGAACACCAGACCGTGAGGCTCCGCCCCGACGGCGATGGTGCGCATCAGCATGCCCGTCCCGCGGTCGAAGACACCGACCGAAGAGGTCAGGCTATCCACGCACCACAGTTCGGCGCTCGCCGTGCGCGCGACGATCGCGGTCATGCCCGGGCCCATGGGGACCTCGCGCTGAAGTTCGATCGGGTCCGCTCCGAAGTACGTCAGGCGACTGCCTGGGCCATTCATCGTTTAGAAGCCCTTCCCGTCGGCGTCGAACACGAAGGCCTGCAGTGCTGCCACGTTGAAATTGAGCCAGCGTCCCTTGAGGTTGTCCCGTTTCGGAGTCGGCCCCGTGCTGGGGCGCGTGTGGCCTCTGATCGAGCGCGTCTCCTGGCAGCCTGCGTTGCTCAGCAGCACGGTCAGGGTGGGGGCCGACCAGCGAGGCCGAGACTCGGATACCGGCCCGTAATGGACCGTTTAGCCGTTTTGGAGAGCGTCACGTCGTCGCGTCAATGGTTGGAACAGCGGAGCCGTCCCGGGCGCCGACGGCTCCTCTGCCGGGAGCCCTGTCGGTGCGCCGTATGGCAGGCCCTGGAATCGAGCGATTTTAGGATGGTCTCCAGGGAGTTGGGGCTCGATCACGGCCCCAGGGCGCTTGGATCGAATGGGGACCTCGGATATAAAGGTCGCTCGACCCTTCTGGACCCCCGCGCCATGGCTGCCGGGGCCTCCACGTAGACCACCCAGGGCGCGCAGGCGCCACCACGGTCGATTCGCCTACCCAACCGCCCTCTGATCGGAGACGCTTCGCTTGAAACTGGCTCACCGTACGTCGCTCCTCGGTACCGAGACCGCCTTCGAAGTCCTCGCAAAGGCGAAAGCGCTCGAGGCAAAGGGTAAGAGCATCGTGCACCTGCACATCGGCGCGCCCGACTTCGATACGCCCGAGAACATTGTCGAGGCGGGCGTCAAGGCGCTGCGCGACGGCTGGCACAAGTACACGCCGGCCAAGGGTATCCCCGAGCTGCGCGAGGCCGTCTGCGAGGACATCCTCCGTTACCGCAAGGCGACCGTGCATCCCGATCAGATTCTGATCGCGCCGGGTGGCAAGCCCACGATGCTCTACGCAATCGCCATGTTCGGTGAGCCGGGCGCCGAGATCCTATACCCCAACCCGGGCTTCCCGATCTACGAGTCGCTGATCCGTTGGTCGGGTGCCACGCCGGTGCCGATCGAGCTGCGCGAGGAGGAGGGGTTTTCCTTCAAGGCCGAATCCGTGCTCGCGAAGATCAACGAGAACACGCGCCTGTTGATCTTGAACACGCCGGCCAATCCCACGGGCGGCATTGTGCCGAAGAGTGAAATGGACGCGCTTGCGCGCGGGCTCGAGGACCATCCGGACGTGGTCATCCTGTGCGACGAAATCTACTCGCGCCTTTTGTACGACGGGGAAGAGCACGTCAGCATCCTGGCCTACGAGAACCTGCGCGAGCGCGCCATCGTCCTCGACGGCTGGAGCAAGACCTACGCCATGACGGGCTGGCGCCTGGGCTACGGGGTCTGGCCCCTGTCCCTGGTTGATCACGCGGAACGATTGCAGATCAACTCGACCTCCTGTCCGAACGCGGTTACCCAGGTGGCGGCAATCGAGGCGCTGCGCGGGCCGCAGGACGCGGTGGACGAGATGGTGCGCGCCTTCGATGAGCGTCGCCACGTGATCCACAAGGAGCTGAACGACATCCCGGGATTTCGCTGTGTGCTGCCCAAGGGCGCCTTCTACGCCTTCCCGAACGTTTCCGGAACGGGCATATCCTCCCACGAGCTGGAGGAGCGCTTCCTGAACGAGGCTGGAGTCGCGTGCCTTTCCGGCACCAGCTTCGGGGCGCTCGGTGAGGGCTTCATGCGTTTCAGCTACGCGAACTCGATCGAAAACATCCGCGAGGGCCTACGCCGCGTGCGCGAATGCCTACAACCAGCTTAGTGGGGAACGTGCAGCCGGCTGACTTCAGGAGCGATACGGTCACGCGTCCCTCGGACGCGATGCGCGCGTGCATGGCGTCCGCCGAGGTGGGCGACGATGTCCTCGACGGAGATCCGACCGTCACGCGGCTCGAGGAGCGTGGCGCCGCCTGGCTCGGGAAGCAGGCTGCTATCTACGTTCCTTCCGGCACCATGGCCAATCAGGTGGCCCTGGGTGCATGGACCCGACCGGGCGACGAGATCATCGTGCAGCGCTGGGCGCACATCACGACCTTCGAGTCGGGCGCCGTTGGCGCGCTGCACGGATTGCAGTCGCTCAACGTCGGTGGGGCGAGCGGGAGCATGGATCCGGAGGAGGTGCGCGCCGCGCTGCGGCCGGCCTACATTCACTGCCCGAAGAGCGCGCTGATCTGCATGGAGCAGACCCATAACGTGGCCGGCGGGCGCGTGATTCCGCTTGAGGAAATGCGCGCCATCCGACAGGTTGCGCTCGAGGCAGAGGTGCCCGTGCACCTGGACGGGGCGCGCCTAGCAAACGCGGTTGCCGCATCCGGCGTCGAGGCCTCGGTCTGGACCGAGATGGCGGATTCCGTGTCGATGTGCCTCTCCAAGGGGCTCGGAGCACCGGTCGGATCATTGATCGCTGGAGACACGGCATTTATTGAGCGCGCGCGGCTGATGCGCAAGCGCTTCGGGGGCTGGATGCGCCAGGCTGGCATTATTGCTGCTGCGGGTCTGTACGCCCTCGAGAACAACGTCGCGCGGTTGGCTGACGACCATCGATTGGCGCGCCAGGTGGCGACGACGGTTGCGGCCTTTGACGGGCTGTCCGTGGATGTCGAAGGTACCGAGACCAACATCGTACTCGTGCAGATCGAACGCCCCGACTTCGACGCCGCCAGCCTGGCCGCAGCCCTGGCCGAACACGATGTACTGGGTCTGCCCATGGCGGCTCGTACCCTACGGCTGATGACTCACCTCGATGTAGGGCCTGCAGATCTCGAGCGTCTCGACGCTGCGTTTCACGCGGTCCTGGACTGAGATTGTCGGGACATGCCCCGGCGAGTGTCCAATCCACCTAATCCGTGGGCATCGACCCACGTCGAATGGCTGGAAGAGGCTCCCGCGGTTGAGGTCGAGGTGTTCGAGGAGCGAGCGGGTTCAATCCTGCAAGGCAACGATAGTCCGGACGTTCCGTTTCGCTACAGCGTCAACCCGTACCGAGGCTGCCAGCATGCCTGCGCGTACTGCTACGCACGTCCGGGCCATCAGTATCTGGGCTTTGGCGCGGGCACGGATTTCGATAGTAAGATCGTCGTCAAGCTCAACGCGGCCGAGTTGTTGACTACGGTATTCCGGCGTCGGAGTTGGGAGCGCTGGCCCGTGTCCTTTTCCGGTGTTACGGATGCCTACCAGCCACTCGAGGCGAGCTACGGTTTGACGCGCGCCTGCCTCGAGGTGTGCGCGCGCTTTCACAATCCGGTTGCGATCATCACGAAGAGTGCGCTCGTGCGGCGCGACGCCGAGCTGCTGGCCGAGATCCAGAAGCGAGCGGGGGCCGAGGTGTACCTCAGTATCCCGTTTGCAGAGGATGGGATGGGGCGCAGCATCGAACCCCTCGCGGCGGCGCCGTCCATGCGCTTTGAGACGCTGCGCGTACTCTCGGACGCGGGAGTTTCAACGGGCGTCGCCCTGGCGCCGATCATCCCGGGTCTCAACGACAGCGACATCCCCGAGATACTGCGGCGCGCGCACGAGGCCGGGGCCAGGCGCGCCTTCATGATCCTGTTGCGCTTGCCAGCGGAGGTCGAGGGGGTCTTCCGCGAGCGTCTGGAGAGCGCCTATCCGATGCGCGTCGAGCGCGTATGGAATGCCATGCGCGACATGCGTGGCGGGCACCTGAAGGACGCGCGCTTCGGCCACAGGATGACGGGTTCCGGGCCGCGCTGGGAGACCCTGCGCCAGCTGTTTGACATCCACTGCCGGCGCCTGGGTTTTGACCTGCGAGAGCGCGAATCCGAGGCCCCGTTGGGGCGTAAGAGCATGCAGCAGGGCCTCCTGTTCGACGCTGAGTGAGTGCCGCGAGCGGTGCATGCGTGCGCTTTTGGATCCATCCCAGTAGTCTCCCCGCTCGCTTTCTCCGTTCCCCGATCACTCCAGCGACCGCAGCACCTCAATGGGCATCTTCAAGGCATACGACATCCGCGGGCTCGTCCCGTCCGAACTCGACGTGGACCTGGCGCGGCGCATTGGGCGCTCTTTCGTGCGCCTGCTCAACGCCAAGCGTCTGCTCGTCGGTCAGGACATGCGCGTGCACTCTCCAGAGATTGCCGGTGCCGTGATCGACGGCATGCGCGACGGTGGCGCGGATGTGGTCTCGATCGGGCTAGCGTCCACGCCCATGACCTACTTCGCCATCGGCAGCCACGATGTGGACGGTGGTCTGTGCGTGACGGCGAGCCACAACGCCGGTGAGTACAACGGGATGAAGCTGTGCGGTCGTGGGTCGACGCCGATCTCTGCCGCCAACGGCATCCTCGATATTGAGCACATGTGCGCCGAGGAGCAGCCTGCGCCGCTAGCCAAGCGTGGCAGCCTGACGGAGGTGGACATCATGGACGCCTACGCGAAGCATGTGATCAGCTTCAGCAGCATCGGCGACGAGGTTCACATTGCCATCGACGCCTCGAACGGCATGGCCGGAGCCACCCTACCCGCCATTCTCGAGGGCCTACCCCAGGTGCACGCGGCGACCATGTTCATGGAGCTCGACGGCACTTTCCCGAATCACGAGGCCAACCCCATCAAGGAGAAGAACCTGGATCCCGTGCGCGAACTGGTGCTAAGCACCTCCGCGCGCCTAGGCGTCAGCTTCGACGGTGATGCGGACCGTTGCTGTTTCGTTGACGAGACCGGCCGAACTGTGCCGGCCGACCTCATGACTGCGCTGCTGGCCGAGGACTTCCTGGCCAAGTATCCGGGCGCGCCGATCGTTTACGACCTGCGCTCATCATGGGTTGTGCGCGAGACGATCGCGGCCCTGGGTGGGGTTCCCATTCGCGACCGGGTGGGGCACTCGTTCATCAAGGCCACCATGCGCGAGCGCGGCGCAGTGTTTGCGGGCGAACTCTCCGGGCACTTCTACTTCAAAGAGAACTTCACCTGCGATTCGGGAGTGATCGCCATGGTCAGTGCCCTGAACCTGGTGACCTCTGAGGACAATCGGGCGCGCCCCGTGTCCGAGCTGGTCGAGGCCCTGCGCCGCTACCACGCGACGGGGGAGATCAACTTCCGAGTCGAGGACACGGCTGCCGCGATTGCACAGCTGCGCGAGAAGTTCTCAAACGGCAAGCAGGATGAACTGGACGGTATCACCGTCGAGTACGGCGACCTGGGCGACCCCGACTGGTGGTGGTTCAATGTGCGCGCCTCGAACACCGAACCCCTGTTGCGCCTGAACCTGGAAGCCTGCAGCGCTGCGGATCGGGATCGTCGGCGCGACGAACTGGTGGCCCTGCTGGGCGAGCCGGAAGAGTAGGCGCGTTGCTATCCGGCCGGGACGGCCCGGCCGCGCGCCCAGTTGCGCAGCGCGGCGACCTTCTCGGCCATGGTGACCGATAGCGGCACGGCGATCTGGATCTCCGCCAGCACGATCTCATTCGTGAGCTCTGCGCCGGCGGCGAAGGCCGTGTAAAGCCCGGCCACGATGGCCTGTTCGAGTTCCGCGCCGGAGAAGCCATCCGCAGCGCGCGCGAGGCCCGGCAGGTCGAAATCGGCCGGGCGGCGCTTGCGGCGTTCGATGTGCAGGGGCAGGATCTCGGCGCGCGCGGCCTCGTCGGGCAGGTCCACGAAGAAGATCTCGTCGAAGCGCCCTTTGCGCAAGAACTCGGGCGGCAGGGCATCGATGGCATTGGCCGTGGCCACCACGAAGATTCCCGGAGGACGCTCCTGGAACCAGGTCAGGAAGGAGCCGAGTACGCGCTTGGAAACACCGCCGTCCTCGCCGCTGCTGGCGAAGCCCTTCTCTTATTCGTCGATCCAGAGCACCGCGGGTGCCATGGCTTCGACCGCGTCCAGTGCGCGGCGCAGGTTCTTCTCGGTCTCGCCGATGAACTTGTCGAACAGGGCGCCCGGGTCGAGGCGTACGAGGGGCAGGCTCCACGTTGCGGAGACGCTGCGCGCCAACAGGCTCTTGCCGCAGCCCTGGACTCCGAGCAACAGGATGCCCTTGGGTGCGTCGAGTCCGAAAGCACGCGCTTCCTGGCTCAGGGCCGCGCGCCGCTTCTCAAGCCAGGTGCGCAGGTTGCCCATTCCGCCCACCGGGACGTCCTCGACCGGTGCATGGAACTCCAGTAGTCCGCTGCCGCCCAGTGTTTCCTGCTTGGCGTGCAGGATGCGCTCCAGATCGGCCCCGTCGAGGCGCCCGTCGTCGAGCACAGCGCGCTGGATCGCGCGCCTCACCTCCGCCAGGCTAAGGCCGCGCAGGTGCTCGACGAGGCGGTCCGCTTCGTTGCGCGTGAGCTCGACCTTGAGCTGGCCGCTGGTCTGGAAGTCACCGATCAGGTAGCGCAGCTCCTGGCGCAGCTCGTCGTCAGTCGGAAGCTGGAACTGGAAGGGCACGCTCAGCCGTTGCAATTACGCGGGCAGCTTGAGGTTCACCCCAGAGAGCAGGATCGCGCGCCGGTCCCCGGTGAAACCGCGCACGGTCTCCCGGAAGTGGCGCGCCACGAGCGCGTCCTCGAGATACGTACAGAAGTCCGCCAACAGGAAGATGCCGTCGGTGTCCGCGGCCTGCATGTGAGCCAGGAGCTTGGCCGGTTCGGTGGTCTCGTAAACGCTACCGTCGGCGCCTGCGCATGAAAGGCCCTTGGTTCGGCTCCACAGGAAGAGCGGCACCCCGAGTGCTTTACTGGAGCTCCAGGTCGTCGGCACCTCGCTCGATGTTCGCGCTACTCGTACTCATGCGGGTCAGGCGTGCGCCGCTTCGAGCAAACGATCCGCGCTCTCGAGTTCAGCCAGAGCTGTCCCGAGGCACAGCCGGACCTCATCAACGTAGCCGTCCGCAGAAGCAGACCAGCATCGGTTGATCAGGCGCTCGCCGGTGGCAAAGGCGGACATGACCTCCGTGTATGTGTTGATCCCGAAGCGCGGAATCATGCTCTCTCGTGCATCGACGAATTTCCCGAACTCCTCGCTCAACTCGGCGTCGATGCGCTTGTGCAGCTCGAGTAGGTCTTCGTCGCGTTCGATCCCGATGTAGCTCCGCACATGGGCGGTGAGCTGCTCAAGGCTAGCCTTGAGTATGCCGACATCCTGCTCGTGCTTCTCGTGATCTGTGCCTTCTCCCTTGCGCGCGATGCTGGTGGCGATCAGCCCCGCAAGCATGAGGCCACCACAAGCTGAGTAGTGTTGCCAGTTGATCGCGGTTGCCTGGGCGACAACCACGTAGGTGCCGGCCAGGAAACCCGCAAACAGGGCCGTGGTGCCGAGTATCTTGGTCGCGTTCATGGTCAGGCTCCTCCCGTGCTTTGAAAGACTATGTACATGGCATCGCCCACGCCGACGAGAGCCTCTCCTACGATCAAACCGGCTGCCAGGGGGATGCCCGCGTCCTCAACCCAGCTTTTGCCCAAGGCCTTGTCGGCCCCGATACGCAGGAAGTTCCCGATGGTGTAGGTCAGCACTATGGAGAACGGCATGTAGAAGCCGAGCCCCACGAGGACGCCGATGCCTCCGAGCCCTGAGAGAGCAAAGAGCAGGCCCAGCCCGGCGCCCCCCCCGTAGCGGTAGGTCGGGACGTCGCCGCCCACGATGCCCTCGATCACGGAGGCCAGGGCCGTGCCCTGAGGCGCAGGCAGCGCGTCGCTACCCAGCCCATGGGATTTGTCGAGCAGCACGATCAACGCCATGACGATGATCGGGCCCAGCCATGTTCCGAGGAACTGCGCGTAGGCCTGCATCTTGGGCTTGGCGCCAACCAGGTAGCCGGCTTTCAGGTCGAGCATCATGTCGCTCGCCTGCGAGATTGCGACACAGATGGCCGCGCCCATCATGACCGCCGCGATGATCTGTTGGCTCTCGGCGAGGCCACTGGCGATCACGGTCAGGATGGTCACCGCGATCAGAGTCATGCCGGAGAGGGGGGACCAGTTCGTGCGTCCAACACACTCGGCGACGATGACGCCAGCCACCCAGACCCAGAGGATGCCGAGCAGCGACATCATGATGCCCTTGCCGATCGTCATATCCGGGACTGTGAACATGCAGAGAATGGTGAGCGCCAGGCCTCCACCGACAACGCCCGCGTAGAGAAACTTGATTGGCATCTCATCACTAGTCGCACCCTCCGCGTTGTCCGATGCCTTCTGCATGGACTGGATCGCGCTCTTGATCATCGGCGCGGCGAAGACGATGGACCCAACGGCGGCCCCGATCAACATGCCAATTCCAGCGGGGCGGAAGAGGTCGCTGCGTAGGGGTCCAGGTCCTCCGTCGACGATTGCGGTGACGTCCGGACCTGCGAACTGGGCCAGCAGCGGTGCGAGCAGCCAGTAGCACAGGAATCCACCAGCCCCGAACCAGAGTCCGCCCTTGCCGGACAGGAAGCCGACTCCGATCGTCATGACCGAGAGATAGAAGGTGAGGTTTAGATAGGGCCGCAGACCCAGCATGGCCCCTAACTCAAAGTTCTCCCCGCCGATGTGGGGCGACGCGTCATCGGAATACTTCAGCACCCAGAATCGCACCACCCCAGAGAAGACTGCGGCGCCGATCATCAGCATCGCCTTCTTCATCCCGGCACCGGGTGATTTCAGGATCGCGGCTGTAGCGATGCCGCCCGGGTAGGCGAGCCTGTTGAAGTCGATCATCTGCTTGCGCAGCGGGATCACGAAGGAGAGCCCGATCACCGCCCCCGTGATGCAGCACAGGACCATGATGACGTGGCTGAAGTCCGTCAGCCCCTCGTACTTGTCCGAGAGGATGAACAGCGCCGGTACCGAGAACATCATTCCCGATGAGGCCGCGTTGACCGCCGAGGCCAGGCTCTGGTTGATGTTGTTCTCGACGATGCTCGTGCGCCGCATGACGCCGCGCAGGATGCCCCAGCCGAGGATTGCGGCCAGCTCCGAGCCTTCGATCGAGAAGCCCAGAATCAGGGCCGCGTAGCCCATCGAGACGGCGATGATCGCCCCGATCAGCCAGCCGACGATGACGGCCGGCCAGGTGAGCTCGGGGTAGGGACCTCTGCGGATCGTTGTGGCCATTCAGGAACTCCTTGCGGGGGGGGCGGGAACCCTCTTTTTGTCAGAACGGACGAGTCACAAACAAATGCTGGGCGGGACTACTCGCCGGTCAGGGTCTCGGGCATGTCGGCCAGCACGTAACCCATGACCGCGAACAGCGCCACGGCGCGGCGGAAGTTCACAGGCTCAACCTTGTCGAGCGTGTCGGCGCGCGTGTGGTGCCAGTCGAAGTAGTGTTCACCGACGGTGTTCAGGTGCATGCCGGGCACGCCCTCACGCATCAGGGGGCCGATGTCCGCGCCGCCGCCGCCGCGCCTCATCTCGTCCGCATCGATGCTCGCGAACAGGGCCGCGATCTCGGACAGCAGGACGTGCGCGCGTTCGTACTCGGGGCTGTCGCCCTCGGTCGACAGATCGGCCATGCTGAAACCGAAGCCCACGGGGCGCTCGCAGCCGCCGTCCATCTCGATCGCCGCGACGTGGGATGAGACCTGGTCGCCGAGTCCCTCGCGGTAGGCCTTGCCGCCGCGCAGGCCGTTCTCCTCGTTGGTCCAGAGCACGACGCGCAGGGTGCGGCGCGGCTGGAAGCCAAGTTCGTGCAGCAGGGTCAACGCGTGCCATGCGGCGATACAGGGCGCGCCGTCGTCGTGGGCGCCGGAGCCCACGTCCCAGGAATCGATGTGCCCGCCCATGACGACCACTTCGTCCGGCAGCTCACTGCCGCGGATCTCGCCGATGATGTTGGCAGAGCTGGCGTCCGGGAGGGTCTGGGCCTCCATCGTGAGCTTTGCGGTCACCTCGACACCGTCGTTGCGGCATTGAAGCATCCAGTAGGCGTCCTCGGGGGTGATGGCCGCCGCGGGGATCTTCGGCTGGTCGTCCGCGTAGTGCAGCGCGCCGGTGTGCGGTGTCTGCAGGCTGTGGCCCGTGGCCGAGCGCACGAACACGGCGGCGGCTCCCATGGCTGCTGCGCGCGAGGCTCCGCTCGACCGGTACTGCACGGTCTTGCCGTAGCCCTGCCATTCCACGGCAAAGACCACGATCTTGCCGGCGACGAGCCCGGGGTCGAGGGCTTCGAGCTCCTCGAAGCTCTGCACCACGAGCACCGCAGCCGTGATGCCCTCGGGCGCTGTGCCGACGCTTCCCCCGAGGCCCAGCATCGAGAGCTCGCGTGGCGCGGGGCTGACGATCTGGGCAGATTCGTTGCCGCGCACCCAATGCGGGACCATGACCTCCTGCAGGCGCGTCGCCAGTCCCTCCGTCTTCATGCTGCTGGAGATCCACTCGACCGTGCGCTCCAGCCCGCGCGAGCCGCTCAGACGGTGCCCGATGTGGGTCGTCATGTATGCCAGCTTCTCCCAGCCCGCGGTGTCGACCAGCGCGGCGCCGAGGATGCGTCCGGCGGGCTCGGCGTAGCGCTCGGTCAAGGTCTCCTGGGCACGGATCGAGGGCGACAGGCAGGCCAGTCCCAGCAGCAGTGTGGACAGGCTACGAGTGGCTCGGCGGCAAACTGAAAACATGGGGGCATCCATTGGAAGGGGGGAGGTGACGCCGGGCAGTCTACCAGCCCAGCGCCGGTCGATCGCGGAGCCCGTTTTCTTCCCGGAAGCGTGCGGGCCATCTTCCGTTTCCCGCGGAGCACGGGTATGCTTGGCCGATCGCATGAACACCGTCATCAACAAGACCAAGAAGCCTCTCAAAGTACCGCTCCCCGGCGGGAAGCTCCTGCGGCTCGGCCCTGGAAAGACCGGGCAGGTCTCGCCCAAGGCGCTCGAGCACCCTGGTTTCCAGAAGATGGTCGACGCTGGCGAGATCGAGGTCGAGGCCAGTTCGGGCGCGAACTACTCGGCCGGCGGAGGTGCCGACGGCGGTGGCGGTGGCGGGCGGGCGTCCGGCTCCAGTGGCATCCGCCACCACGGCGACCGCTAGCAGCCCGCCCTAAAAACTCCCTACTCGACTTCGCCCTCTCCGCCGCCGCTGCGTCGTGCTCGTCGAGCCGTGCTCAGCGGCCCTACAGGGCCGCCTCCGCCGTCT
>JBLHKW010000032.1:0-38199 GCA_047618565.1 Planctomycetota bacterium | reverse complement strand
GCCCTACTCGCAGGCGTTCGCGCAAGAGACGCATGCCGCGGCTGCTCTGCTCGAAGATGCGGCCGTGCTGGCAGAGGACCCAGGCCTGCGCAAGTACCTCGAGCTGCGCGCCGTGGCCCTGCGTAACAATGACTTCCGCGCGAGTGACATGGCCTGGCTCGACATGCGCGACAACGGCCTCGATATGGTCATCGGCCCGATCGAGACCTACGAGGACCAGCTCTACGGTCGCAAGGCCGCGCACGAGGCCTACGTCCTGATCAAGGACAGGGCCTGGAGCAAGAAGCTCTCGCACTTCGCCCAGTTCCTGCCCGCGCTTCAGACTGGCCTGCCGGTGCCCGACGCCTACAAGGCACAGATGCCGGGCACGGACACCGACCTCAACGCGTACGACGTCGTCTACTACGGAGGCGACTGCAACGCCGGTTCGAAGACCATCGCGATCAACCTGCCCAACGATGAGGTCGTGCAGCTCGAGAAGGGTTCGCGCCGACTGCAGCTCAAGAACGCCATGCGCGCCAAGTTCGACCTGATCCTGGAGCCCATCGCCGACATCCTGATCGCCGAGGACCTGCGCCACCACATCACCTTCGACGCCTTCTTCGCGAACACGATGTTCCACGAGGTGGCGCACGGACTGGGCATCAAGAACACCCTGTCCGACGGCGGAACGGTGCGCGCCGCTCTGGCCGAACACGCATCGGCTCTCGAAGAAGGCAAGGCCGACATCCTGGGCCTCTACATGGTGGCCCAGCTGTTCGAACGCGGCGAGATCCAGGAGGGCACCCTGAAGGACAACTACGTGACCTTCCTGGCCAGCATCTTCCGCTCCGTGCGCTTCGGCGCGTCGAGCGCGCACGGCAAGGCCAACATGATCCGCTTCAACTTCTTCGAGAGCATGGGCGCATTCAGCCGCGACGAGGAGAGCGGTCGTTACTCCATCGACGAGACACGCATGTCCGCCGCCATCGAGGCTCTGTCGCGCTCGATCCTGACCCTGCAGGGCGACGGCGACTACGCTGGCGCGACCAACATGGTCAACCAGCTCGGCGTGATCGGCCCGCAGCTGCAGGCCGATCTCGACCGGCTAGCCAGCGCTGGTGTGCCCGTCGACATCGTCTTCGAGCAGGGCGCGCACATGCTGGACCTCTGAGTCCAGCGCGTCCTCCGCGAACACCAGTCCGCCCGAGCTGCCGAAGGCCCACATGGTCGTGGTCGTGCGCAGGTAGATGCGGCCGTCGATCACGGCCGGGGTCGCAAAGAGGGCTTCGTCGAAGCTGACGCTGTGGAGCACCTTGAGCTCGTCGGAATCCGCGTCGATCACGTAGAGCGTGCCGGCTTCGGTCCCGATGAGGATGCAGCCCGCGGCGCCGACCGGCGAGACGTAGTACTCGCTGTGGTCGGGCAGGCGCTGGCGATTGAAGATCGCATCACCACTCTCGGCATCCAGGCAGGTCACGATGCCGCCCGACTTGAAGAGCCAGATCCGGTCGCGGTAGAGCAGCGGTGAGGCCACGTAGGGCAGACCACGTGTCCAGGTCCAGCGCACGTGACTCTCGCTGACGTCGCCCTCTCCGCCACGTTCCACGGCGACCATGATGTTCTTGCCCGGGGCGCCGCTGGGCTTGGAGACGGCCTCGAATTCCTCCGCCTCCCACATGCCATTCTGGTTTCCGTCGACAAAGCCGAAGGCATCCTTCGCGCGACATTCCGGAATCTCGCTGGCCGTGACGTGCCCGTCATGGTCCGCATCGAGCCGCTCGAACAGGAGCTTGGGATCCTCGATCTCGGCGTCGGACAGGTCCATCGAGCGCCCGAAGGTCGCATCCCAGAAAGAGCGCCCGGTCGCGTTGGGCGTGCTCCAGGCCGCGAAGTAGACCGTGTCGGCGTCCCCGGTTGCAGTGGTGCAGGGGAAAACGGTCGTGCCATCGACGCTCCAGAGCGGATCGCCCGTGCTGGCATCGTACGAGCACAGCCGGCGGGTGCCGCTGATGACCAGCTCGTCACGATCGGCGTTTTGCCACAGGAACGGCGTGCCGTGGGATTCGCCGTAGTCGAAGCGATCGATCTTCCAGGCTTCCTCTCCGCTGGCGAGATCGATGGCCAGCACCGCGGCCTCCGGTGCACCGTCGCGCATCAGGATGACGTTGTCGCCAGAGAGGATCGGCGATGTGCCCACGCCGAACCCGTAGCCCGGGTGCGGCATGCGTCGTTCCCAGAGCGGGTTGCCGTCGTGGTCGAGGGCGACCAGACCGTAGTCACCCAGGTAGGCGACCAGGCGTTCGCCATCGGTGCACGGTGTCGGCAGCGCGGGCACCGCGTCGACGTGGTGGTACTGGGGATGGGTCTCGCCCTCGAAGGTCCGCTCCCACAACGTGGCGCCGCTGTTGCGGTCCAGGGCAATGACCACGTTCTTTCCGTCGGCGAAGCCGGTCAGGAAGATGCGATCGCCCCAGATGCAGGGCGACGAGTGCCCCGCCGGAACCGTGGCCTTCCACAACACGTGCTTCTCTGGACCGATGTCGGTCAGGATCGGCGTGTCGCCGGCGACGGCCAGGCCGCCCCGTCCACGCAACTGCGGCCAGGTTGCGGCCGCGCTGACCTCCGACGTCACGATCAGCATGCCGTCGGCGCAACACGAGCTGACGAGGAACAGGAGTGCGAGCGACGCGTGGGCTTTGATCGTTGACATGGTTGTGCGGACTACTTGTCCATGGATGTTGGGCGCGCAGGCTAATTTCGTGAGGTGAGCGGTTACGGACAGGATTCTCGGCGGCTCTGCGCGTCGGGTGCGGCGGTCGGCAGGGATGCGAGGAACACGACCAACCCGCCACCGATGGCCGCCAGCATCAGCCGCAGCCAGAGTCCGCCGACCAAGACGATCGAGATGGCGAACGTCACCGCCAGCAGGCCGTAGGCCTTGCGCCTGGCCTCCGGAGGAATGGTGCGCTCTCGCTCCCACTGCTCGATGTAAGACCCGAACAGCCGGTTGTCGAGCAGGCACCGGTGAAAGGCCGTCGATGAGCGCGCGAAGCACGCCGCCGCCAGCAGCAAGAACGGGGTCGTCGGCAAAACGGGCAGGAACGCACCAACGACAGCCAGAACCGTGAGAAGCAGCCCCGCGGTGAGTAAACACCACTTCGCGACTCCGGTCTTCACGTGGCGATCAGCTGGGTCCTGGGTCATGGTCCTTCAGGGAAGCGTGAGGCAGGGCTGCGGGAAACTCCGGGGCATGCGCAAACGACCGACGCACGAGCCCGTCGCATGTCTACTTACCGAACATGTCGCCGAGCTTGCTCAGCGCATCGTCGCCGTCTCCGCCGAGCTGCGACAACAGGTTGCTCATGCTGGCCATCTGCTCGCCGAAGGACGACACCACATCTGCGAGCATGCCTTGCATACCGGAGAGCGCCTTGTCCGCGTCGATCCCGGACTCGGTGGCGAGCGCCGTCATGTCCAGCTTGGCCAAAACCGTCTCGGGGTCGACGCCCGTGGAAAGGTCCAGGCTCCCCGTACCTACCAGCCCGACGAGCTTGTCGATCGCGATCGGAACGAAAGCCTGCGCCTGTTCGATGCTGAAGTCGAACTGGCTTGTGAGCATCTCGACCCAGGCGGCCTCTTTCTCGCCCAGAACGCCCTTGAGGATGTCTTCAATCATCGGTCTCTTTCGTCCTTGTACATGTGCGCTCAGTCGACCTGCTGTGCGAACTCGGCGATGCGCTCGACCACATCGACCGCCTTATCGAAGTGCTCACCGCGCACGGCCAGGTAGGCGGGATCCGAGAAGAAGCGTGTCTTGGTGTCCACGTCGGGAAACGAGATCAGGAAGAGGCGGTTGATCGGCTTCTCCGCCTTGCCACGCAACATTTCACCCACGCGAAAATCGTAGCGGAACGTGCCGCCGCACGCCTCGAGCAGCGGCGTCATTCCATCGCGATAGCGCTGGTAGCCGGCGTCGTCGCTCACGTGCAGGCCGATCAGGATCTCGTGCCGGTTGGAAGTACTCATGGTGGTCATGCGCCGCTACAGACGGCCAGCTCGTTGCCGCTCGGTTCGCGGAAGTGGAATCGGCGGCCGCCCGGAAACGAGAAGATCGGCTTGCTGACCTCGCCGCCGTGCTCGACCACGCGCTCGAGCGTGGCCTCGAGATCATCCGCCCACAGGATGATCAGGACACCGCCCGCGGGCGGCGGGTCACTCTCCTTGCGCAGGCCGCAGTCGATCCCAGCGTTGACCCCCGACGCGTATTCCGGGCCCCAGTCCTGCCATTCCCAGTCGAAGGCCGCGCCGAAGAAGGTCTTCGTCGCGGGTAGGTCCGTGGTCGGAAACTCGACGTAGAAGAGCTTCTTGTCGATCGTGGGGTAGGGCATTGGCAAGGCGACGGTAGAGGCCCGGTGAGCTAGTCGGCAATGTAGGTTTCAGCCACCTGGGCCTCGATCGCGGGCATGACCTCGTCGATCTGTGGCGTCAGGGGCAAGCGGTAGTCGATGGCGCGATCCACGCTCCAGGGATCGACGCCGTAGCCGTCACCGCGCACGCGCAGGATCAAGCCGACCACGTCACCGTAGACCTCGACCTGGAAGCCGCGCTTGAAGCGCTTGCGCAGACGCTGCTTGACGGCGACGCTCAGCAGGTCGCAGGCGTCGTACCATGCGGTCGAACCGCTCACCGGCGGCTTGGCACGCTTGAACAGCCGCTCGATCTTCTGATTGGCATCCATGAGCCTGATTCTGGCCCTTCCACGGACCGGAATCCATGCCCGCATGGAGTCAGCCGTCCGCGATCACGGGTTGACCCGACATTCGCAGCGGATGACACCCTGCAGGTCCATCAACGGACTGCATTCCGATCCGCTCGCGCAGGCCGGCGAACAGATCCACAGTGGGCCCAGGTTGCTGCCCCCGAAGGCGGCCCCGTTCAGGTGCCCGAGGTCGAGATAGAGCTGGCAAGTTGAAATGCCACCCCCCGCGGATGTCTCGCACCAGCTGGCCAGGCGACGGACGGCGCCGTCCTTGCTCGCCACCAGCCCCGCGGGCGGTCCCTGGGCCGGAGGGCTGGTGCAATAGCCCTCGAGGATGGAGCCGGAGGTATTCGGGTCGGGAACGAGGGTGAAGCTGCCCGCGCCCAGCAATGACATCGATGCGCGCGTGCTGGCCTTGAGGATCGCCGCCTGCTGGGCGTCGAGGTGCAGGCGCAGGAAGTCCGGGGGATTGTCGAGCGCGTCGCGCAGCCCGACGAGCGGCGCCACGGGCCCGGGCAGGGGGCTCGGGGCAGACGCGCCGGAACCGCCGCTTTGACAGGCCGGCACGAGCATCAGGGCGAAGGCGAGGCACAGGCTTTGGCGGGACATCGAAGGCTCCTGGGCATGGACCGGGCAGGCCGGGCGGAACGCAGACGATACACCATCGGTCGGGGAAGGCCCGCAATGGCCCCGGCGCGGAAATCTCCTACCGTCCACTGCGTAACTCCCCGACCCCCGCCCCCCGAGACCTCAACCGCCGCTCCGCCATGCTCCAGATCCGCGACCTGATCAAGGTCTATCCCGGCCCCGTCGCTGCCTTGCAAGGCATCCACCTCGACATCTCTGAAGGCATGTTCGGACTGCTCGGTCCCAACGGGGCCGGGAAGTCGACGCTGATGCAGATCCTGGCGGGCATCCTGGAACCCACCTCGGGCCAGGTCACCCTCGACGGCGTGGACATCACCCGCAAACCCGATTACGTCTGGGAGCGGCTCGGCTACCTGCCCCAGGATTTCGGCTTCTACGGACACCTCACGGGACACGCCATGCTGGCCCACATGCTGCGCCTCAAGGGTGTGCGCGCACCCGGCGGCATGCGCAAGCTCTGCCGGGGTCTGCTCGAGCGCGTCAACCTCGGCGAAGCGGGCGGGCGCAAGGTGCGCGGCTACTCCGGCGGGATGCGCCAGCGGCTCGGCATCGCCCAGGCCATCGCGGGCGATCCGCGCGTGCTGATCGTCGACGAGCCCACCGCGGGCCTGGATCCAGAGGAGCGCCAGCGCTTCTACCTCTTGCTCGCCGAACTGGCGCGCGAGCGCATCGTCCTGCTGTCGACCCACATCGTCGAGGACGTGTCGGTGCTCTGCTCGAAGTTCGTGATCATCCGCGGCGGACGCCTCGTCGCCCGCACAACTCCGGCCGCCGCCTGCGCAGCCATGTCGGGCTCGATCTGGCAGGGTGTGGTCTCCCCCGACGAGGCCGCGGCCTTGCACACCAGCCACACCGTGCTGCAGGAGCGCCTGACCGGCGACGGCACACGCGTGCGGCTCTATCAGCCGGATGGAATCGTCCCGCCCGGATTCGAGCCCGCCGACGAGACACTCGAGGATGCGTACCTGAGCGTCATGCGCGTCGGCGAACGCGCCATCCCGGAGTCTATGGAGACTGAACTGGCCGAAGCGGTGGAAGAAACCCGGAGCCCGGCGTGAGCCTCTCACGGCTCTGGACCGTCTGCCGCCTCGACCTGCTGCACTACCTGCGCCGTCCGCTATTCTGGATCTGGCTGCTGATCGTCGCATTCTGCGCCTTCGGTCTCTCGACCGGCAAACTGACCATCCAGACGGGCGACTCTGCCACTGGCGGACAGCAAGGGCACATCACGTCGGCCTTCGCCAACGCGTTCGAGCTGACGATGCTCGGTGCGCTCTTCTACACGTTCTTCGTGGCGGTGGCTGCGGGAATGGAACTGATCCGCGACCGTGAACAGCGCATCGAGTCCCTGCTGCACTCGACGCCGCTGCGCCCGTCCGAATACGTATGGGGCAAGTTTGGCGCCGCCATGCTGGTGTCCTTCACGGTGCTCGGAGTCCAGCTGGCGCTCACGATGCTGCTCAAACATCAGGTCACGGCCGAGTCGCAGCCTGAATTGATCGGTAGCTGGGCGCTCCTGAACTACCTGCAGCCGGCACTGCTGTTCGCCCTGCCGTTGGCCCTGTTCAGCGGCGGCGTGGCGTTCGCCATCGGGGAGCGCACACGACGACCCGTCCTCGTGAACCTGTTCCCGCTGGCCACGCTGCTGCTCAGCATGTTCCTGTTCTGGATGTGGACCCCCGCCTGGCTCGATCCGCGCATCGATCGTGCGCTGTGCCTGATCGACCCCACGGGATTCCGCTGGCTGAACGAGACCTGGCTCAAGGTGGACCGCGGTGCCGACTTCTACAACCAGAGCCTGATCGGGTTCGACCTCGCGTTCTACGCCTCGCGGGTCGCCTTCGCACTCATCGGACTGGTCGCCGTTTTCCTGTCCCAGCGCCACCTGGCACGCTCCCTGCGCGGCACACCCGTCAACGCCCGGCAGGTCGACCGCGCCCTGACCCGGACCGCGCCCGACAGCCCGCGACGCTTTGACCGTCCGGCGCCCCTGGCCGAGCTGCGCATGCGCAGCCGCCGCCCGAGCTTCATTGCGGCAACACTGCGCACGGCGATGGTCGAGTTGAAGATCCTGCGCAACCACCCCGGCGTCTGGCTCTTCCTGCCCCTGATCGTGCTCGACAGCATGTTTGACGCGCTCTATTCGACGGGCGCCTTCGACTCGCCGCTCCTGTTGATCCCGGGCCGCAGCGCCGTGGGCTCACTCGATGAACTGACCTTCACCCTGTTGCTGTTCCTGATGGTCTTCACGGTCGAGGGCCTGCGACGCGACGAGAGTGCCAACATCTCGAAGATCACCTACGCCGCCCCCACGTCGACGCGGGCGATCGTGCTGGGCAAGCTGCTCGCCAGCAGCCTGCTCGCGCTCATTCCCATGGCGCTCGTGTTCGCGGTCTGTGCCGCGGTTCTCGTCAGTCAAGGCCAGGTGGAACTGGATCCGAAGCCCTACCTGCTCGTGTACGGCTTGCTCCTGTTCCCGGTCATCCTGATCTGGAACGCATTCCTTGCCCTGCTGTTCGCCGTCACCCACAACCGCTTCACGACCTATGCCATCAGCCTGGGCGTGTTGATCGGCACCGGCATTCAGCTCGGGCTGGGCAACATGAGCTGGACATGGAACTGGACCCTGGTCGGTGCCCTCAGCTGGACCGACATGGGCCCCTTCGAGCTGGATCGCGTGCCCCTGATCCTCAACCGCTTGATGATCCTGACGGCCGCACTGCTGTTCTTCATCGTCGCGGTGCGCATCTTTCCGCGCCGGCAATTCGATACGACGCGCATCCTGCTGCGCCTGAAGCCGGGCGCCCTGACGCGCACGACACTGCGCCTGTCTCCGTGGATCTTGATGCCCCTGATCTTGGGGATCAGCCTGCAGAAAGGCGTCAACGCCGGCACCGAAGGAGTGCGGAACGAGCGCGCCCTCAAGGACTACTGGCGCAAGAACCTGCGCTCCTGGCTCGACAGCCCCAACCCGGAACTTGTGGACGCGCAGTTCGAGCTGGAGCTCAAACCGGCCGAGCGCTGGCTCCACAGCCAAGGTGAATACACCCTGCAGAATCCGCACGAGGATCCGATGCCGATGTTTGCGCTGACCGGCGCGCCGGGCTGGGAGTCGGTCAGCTGGACCCTCGACGGCGAGGCCTTCGAGCCCCGTGACGACGAAGGTCTCTATGTGTTCACCCTGGACGAAGCACTGGCAACAGGGGACGAGTGCACGGTCGGGTTCGACTTCGAGTACACGCATCCGGAGGGTTTCTCGAAAAACGGCACGCGCATGGGCCAGTTCATCACGGAGTCGAGCGTGGTCCTGACCAGCTTCACCCCGGACTTCTCGCCGATTATCGGGTACGTCGAAGGCGTGGGTGTCGACAAGGAAAACCGCTACGACACGCGCGAGTACCGTGCCGACTTCTTCGAGGGGCGCACCGAGCCCGCCTTCGGTCCCTCGGTTCCCCACCCGGTACGGATCACCGTCACGGCTCCCGAACAGTACCGTGTCAATTCGGTCGGCGTGCTGATCGACGACACGGTCGTGGACGGGCTACGCACCGTGCGCTGGCAAAGCGATGAGCCGGTGCGTTTCTTCAACGTCATCGCCGGCCTCTGGGACGTCCATCGCGGCAAAGGGACCGCGATCTACCACCACCCGGCGCACACCTACAACCTTGACGAGATGACCCTGGCGCTGGAAGGCGCGCGACGTTTCTACTCCGAATGGTTCCACCCCTTCCCCTGGGAGGAGCTCAAGCTATCGGAGTTCCCGGACTACTCCGGCTACGCACAGGGCTTCCCCACCAACATCACCTTCTCCGAGTCGGTCGGATTCCTGACCCTGGACGACGAGGACTCCAACGTGGCCTTCACGGTGACGGCGCACGAGAGCGCGCACCAGTGGTGGGGCAACATCCTGATGCCCGGCAAAGGGCCCGGCGGGAACCTGCTCTCCGAGGGTACGTCGGAGTTCTCGACCATGATGCTGACCGAGCAGGTCAAGGGTCTCGAGGCGCGCATCGCGTTCTGCAAGCGGCTAGAGGCGCTCTACGGCGAGGGGCGCCTTGCGGACTCGGAACGCGAACTGGTCAAGGTGGATGGCTCAAAAAAGGGTGACCAGGTACTGACCTACAACAAGATGGGCTGGGCCTGCTGGATGCTTCACAACCACCTCGGGAAGGAGCAGAGCCTGGCCGGCCTGCGCGCGTTCTTCGACGAGTACGCGCGCAGTCGGGATCACCCGGTGATCCAGGACTACTTGCTGCACATGCGCAAGTTCGCGTCCGACACCGGCGCCTTCGACGACTTCGTGGAGCAGTGGTTTTTCGAGGTCGTGTTGCCCGAGTACGTGATCCACGAAGCGCGCGTCGAGGCCGGCGTGGTGCACTTCACCCTCGAGAACAAGGGCACGTCCAGCATGCCCGTGCAGCTCGCCGTGGAGCGCGGCACGCGCTTCGCTGACGAGGACGACGACACGCCCGACGCCGAGGCCTTCGAGGACGCCCGCACGACCGTCGTGCTGGGTCCGGAGGAGTCGGTCGAGGTCGCGATCCCCTGTGACTTCGACCCGCAACGCATCCTGGTCGACCCGGACGCCATGGTCCTGCAGGCCGGCCGCAAGCGCGCCATCCACCGGTTTTGAACGAACGCGCCCGGTCGGCGCTCAGTCGGTCTTCGTCTCGCGCGCGATGATCTCGAGCACCGCTTCGATGCGGTCGCGGTGGCTTCGGAAGCACAGCACCGCGACACGAATCCAGAAGACCCCGTCGATGGTGGTCGAGGACAGGAAGACGCGGCCGTCGTCGAGGATGCTGCTCAGCAGGCGCCGGTTGAAGTCGTCCGCGGACGATCCATCCTTCGGCACCCAACGAAACAGCGCGACCGAGAGGTCCGGCTCCGGCCCGACCTCGAAGCCGAGCTCCTGGACGCGCTTGTAGAACAGGTGACAGAGCAGCTGTTTCTCCTCCAGAGCCGCCCGAAAACGCGCCACGCCGTGCACCTGCAACGGCAGCCAGAGGCGCAGGCCGCGGAAGTGACGGGTCAGCTCGGGCGAGAGGTCCGCCGGCGAGGGCTCGTCGAAGGTGTCCGGAGCGTCCTGCAGGTAGGCCGCGCGCAGACCATGGCTGGCGCGCAACAACTCCGGGTCGCGCACCAGTAGCGCACCACTGCCGTAGGCCACGAAGAGACCCTTATGGGGATCCACCACGATCGAGTCCGCGCGCTCGATGCCGCGCAGCCGCTCGCGCATGGACTCGACCAGCATGAACACGCCCCCGTAGGCCGCATCCACGTGGTACCACAGGTTTTCACGCTCGGCGATGTCGGCCAGCTCTTCCAGCGGGTCTAGGGCACCGGCATCGGTCGTGCCGGCCGAAGCCACGAGCAGGAACGGTCGCAGCCCTTGCGCCCGGTCCGCCGCGATCTGCTCGCCGAGTGCGCGCGCATCCATGCGATAGCGCTCGTCCATCGGCACGAAGCGGATGGGTGCCTCCGACAGGCCAGCGATCGTGATCGCCTTGAGGACGCAGTGGTGGGTCTGATCCGTCAGGTAGATGACCGAGCGCTCGACCTCGACCGCACGCACGCCGCGCGCATCACGCGCCGTGACGAGAGCGATCAGGTTGGCGATCGAACCGCCGGAAGTCAGCGTGCCCAGCGCTCCGCTCGGATAGCCGACCATGCTGCACAACCAGCGCAGCAACAGGTTCTCGACATGTACCGCGCCGGGGCCCGCGTAGTGCACGCCCGCGTAACGGTTCGTGACCGCCGCCATGTAGTCGCCCAGGGCGCTGGCGTAGATCCCACCGCCTGCGATGTAACCCATATGCCCGCCGGAGGCCGGCTGCAAGCCCGGACCGTCGATCTCGCGCGCGACGAGGTCCATGACCTGATCCAGATCCGCGGGCTCCTCCGGAATTCCCTGGGCAAGCAACTCATCCCGCGCGCCGGGCTCGTCGGACCAGACGGGCCGCTTTGCAAGCCCATCGAGCACCTGATCCGCAAACCCGACCACGCGCTCGGTCAGTACGCGGCGGTCCTCGGCACTCTCCTCGAGTGCCAGCGATGCCCCCTCGACTTCGGCCAGGCGGCGCAGGATCGAGTCCGTATTCTTCAGCGTGTCCATCCCCACCACTGTACGGCGGCACGCGCCAGCATTCGACTCTCCCCTCCTCTAAGAGACCAGCGTCCGAACCCACAACAGCGTAGGATGCGCACGATGCCGAACCTGTACGCCTTCAGCGCCGACGAGGTGAACCGCACGCCGTGGCCATCCGGCAGCGGATCGTCGTGCGAGCTGACCCTGTGGCCGGACGGCAGCTCCCTGGCCGCGGGCAACTTCACGGTTCGGCTCTCGCTCGACCAGGTGGATCGCAGCGGGCGCGTGCCTTCGCTCTCCGGATACGAGCACGTGATCGCGGCCCTGGGGGAGCGTGGATTGCAGTTGAGCCACGGAGACGACTCGCGCGACACGTTCCTGCGCTGCGGCGAAACGGGAACCTTCCAGGGCGAATGGGCCACCCAGGTAGGTGACCTGGATGCGTCGGTGTCGTTTCTGTGCATCTGCGCCAGACGCGGGCATGCGCGCGCGACGATGCAGACGGTCAAGCTGGGGCAGCGCGACCTGCGCGAAGCCCAGGCATCCCCGCTGGGCTTGCTGTACGTGTCCCGCGGAGCACTGACCGCCCGCGCAACCAACGAAGAGGACCCTTTCGAACTCGTCGCGGGTGACGGAATCTTCGTGACTGAAAGCCGGGCCGGCGACGAATGGGCGCTGGTCGGCGACACGCCCGACACGGAGCTCGTCTGGGCTCAGATCGATTTCCAGTGACAACGAACTCCCGGAAGACCCAACACATGCTCTCACCCCTGATCGCACTGCTCCTGGCCAGTGCCACGCTCCCGCCCGCGGACGACGACCTGCGCACGGCCATCAGCGAGCACTACAGCGCGCACCTCGAACAGCTCTTCGTCCACTTTCACACCCATCCTGAGCTATCTCTGCTGGAGACACGCACCGCGAAGCGCCTCGCCAGTGAGCTGCGTGAAGTGGGCGTCGAGGT
This sequence comes from Planctomycetota bacterium, assembly GCA_047618565.1. Taxonomy (GTDB): domain Bacteria; phylum Planctomycetota; class UBA1135; order UBA1135; genus JBLHKW01. The sequence continues at coordinate 25,758 of JBLHKW010000032.1, read as the reverse complement.
GACCGAAGGTGTCGGCGGAACGGGCATCGTGGGCATGCTCCGCAATGGTGAGGGCCCGCTGGTCCTGGTGCGTGCGGACATGGACGGACTGCCCGTCAAGGAGGACAGCGGCCTCGAGTACAGCTCGACTGCCACCCAGGTCAACACGGCCGGCCAGGAGGTCCCGGTCATGCACGCCTGCGGACACGACGTGCACATCACCTCCATGGTGGGTACAGCCACCCAGCTCGTGCAGCAGCGCGAGCGCTGGAGCGGAACGGTCATGTTCGTCGGCCAGCCGGCGGAAGAGGTGATCAGTGGCGCGCGCATGATGCTCGCAGACGGCCTGTACGACCGATTCGGGGTCCCGGACTACGCCCTGGCCTTCCACGTGTCCGCGGGTGAGCCGGCGGGCAAGGTGCAGGTGCGCGGCGGGCCGATCGCATCCTCTTCGGACTCCGTCGACATCATCGTGCACGGCATCGGCTCCCATGGAGCCGCGCCGCACCGTGGAAAGGACCCGATCTACATCGCGTCGCAGATCGTGATCGCGCTGCAGGGCATCGTCAGCCGCGAGATCTCGCCGCTGCACCCGGCCGTGGTCACCGTCGGCGCCTTCCACTCGGGTATCAAGCACAACATCATCGGCGACCAGGCCCACCTGCAGCTGACCGTGCGCTCGAACGACAACGAGACGCGCACTGCTCTGTTGGCCGCCATCGAGCGCATCGCCCACGGTGTCGCGCGCACCGCTGGCCTGCCCGAGGACAAGCTACCGGACGTGATCTTCTCGAGCACCGAGACCACGCCGCCGACGGTCAATGACCACGCCCTGGCGACGCGCATCCACGATCTGTTCGTGCGCGAGATGGGCGCGGAGAGGATGTATACAGCCGAGCCCGAAGGCATGGGGGCCGAGGACTTCGCCTACTTCGTCGGCACACCCGACGCCGTTCCCGGGTGCTACTTCATGGTCGGCGGCACGCCCCAGGCCGAACTGGATGCGGAAGAGGCCGGTGGAACGCCTGTGCCCTCGCACCACTCGCCGTTCTTCCGCATCGACCCCGAGCCCGCCGTGGTCAGCGGTGTGCAGGCCATGACCCTGGCCGTGATGGAACTCCTGCCGAGCGCTGATTGATGCGCGGCGCGGTCGGCGCCTACGGCTTGATGAACGTTCCCGCGTCGAGGTCCTTCTTGACGCCGGGGAAGGCGAGCAGCTTGTTGTGCATCGCAACATAGATGCCCGGCGCTGCTAGCTGAACCGCCAGAAACGCCTCGGTGAGGTTCTGGAGGGCATCCGTCGTGCGTAGCGCGTAGGGCCGCATGGCGCCGGTCAGGATGATCGGCACGGCCGGCGTCGCGTGAAGTTGACAAATATGCTCGCCCGTGCGCGTCAGACGGTCCGTGCCGTGCACGATCACGACCCCGTTGCACTTGCCCGCCTGCTCTATGGCCGTATTCGCGATCAGGTCGTGATCTGCGGCGGTCATGTCGAGGCTGTCCTTGTTCATCAACGAAATGCGGTCGAGCTCGACGCCCTCCAGCATTAGCTGAGCGAGCATGATCTCGAGCACGCTGACCTCGTTGGTCAGCACCCCCGCGAAGATGTCGTAGGTCTTCTCGATCGTTCCGCCGGTCGAGATCAGCGCTATCCGTGACTTCTTCGTTTTCATTCCTCTAGTTACCTATCGTTACATCCACGCCAAACTGCTTGCGCAGCCAGACCGCGGCGCGTTCTGTCAGTGTGCCCTGCAAGAGGATATCGGCTCCATCCACCGAAGCCCCACACCCGAGCGCGCGTTTCATCTGACGCGCCAGCTGCTCGATCTCGATCGGAAGCTGCGAGCAGTCGATGACACGCGTCACGGTCTTGCCCGCGCGTCCCTTCTTCTCCCGCTGGACCACCAGACGTCCGGCACTCGCGCCGCCAAAGGCGTCGGAAGTCGAGACCTCGGGCGCCTTCGACGCGGGCGGTTTCGAGCCCGCAGCGCCGCCTCCCCCACCGGGTTTCAGGGACGCGAACGGGTTGTGAGTCAGGCCGCCCGGGGCGTCGTCCTGCTCGATCCTGGGCTTGTTCTTCACGGGCGGATTCTACCCCGCTCGCGGCCCGAGCGGCGTCTCCAGCTCAGAGCTCGACGCGCTGCCAGGCCGAGGCCAGGCTGTCCGCGTACTCGTTCCAGCGGTTGCCCGAATGAGCCGCAATCCACCCGATCGAGCACTTCGGATGGGCTCGGTGAAGCCCCAGAAGCTCCTGAACCAGCTCCAGATTCTTGATCTCGCCGTTCTTCTTCTTCCAGCCCTTCTTCTCCCAACCCGGCGCCCACTTGTTGATCGTGTCCACGCACAGCCGGCTGTCGCTCAGAAGGGTGACGTCCGAGTCCTCGGGCAGCATGCGATAGGCCTCGATCAGCGCCTTGAGCTCCATGCGATTGTTGGTCGTCTGCGAATCCTGCCCATGGGCCTGCGCGCGCACCTCGCCATCCTCGACCCACACCGCACCCCAGCCGCCAGGCCCCGGGTTCGGAACCGAGCTGCCGTCCGTGAAGACCCCGTCCTGCGGGCCGTCGCGGTATTTTTCGAGCACCTGCGCCAGGGTCAGATTCTCCTCGCGCGTGCTCCCCGAACGCTTGCGCTGCTTGGGCGAATGTTCGCGACAGTAGCGGGGCTTCCACCCGGGATACTTCGCGAGAGCGCCCTTCGACACGTCGAAGGGCGCGTTACAGGTCTGACACTTGAAGCTCGGCATTCGAGGAAAGTAAGGCAGCGCAGCGCGTCGTGCAATCTCGTGCAGCGCAGAAGGGATGCTTGTTAGGCTACGCGGATGGGCATCTTCGGAACGATCGTTGGCGGCACCCTCGGATTCATGATGGGTGGGCCCCTGGGCGCCATACTCGGGGGCTCGCTCGGTTCGTCGATCACCCAGGGGGCACCCGGGCAGCGCCGGGCAATGGGCGGGAGTTATTCCGCCCGAGACCAGCAGGGCATCTTCGCCGTGGCGCTCACGACCCTGGCGGCCAGGGTCGCCAAGGCCGACGGACAGGTCACCCAGGACGAGGTCGAGACCTTCGACCGCTTCCTGCGAGACTCCTTGCGCATGTCCGTGGAGGATCGCAAGTTCGCGGCGCGGATCTTCAACGAGGCGCGCGACAGCGATACCCCCACGGCTCAGTTCAGCCGCCAGGTGCACTCCGTCTTTGGAGGCCAGCGCGACCGCCTGCGAGACATCGTCACGATCCTGCTGACGATCGCCCTCGCCGATGGCCACCTGCACACGGAGGAGGACAAGCTCATCCGGCAGATCGCAGCCGACATGGGCCTGACCGAGGCCGACTACGAGTCCTGCCGGGCCACGTTTTTCGCCGCCACGGGCCATTCCGACACCTCGCCCTACGAGGTCCTGGGCGTTTCCTCCAGCGCGACGAACGACGAGCTCAAGAGCGCCCACCGGCGCCTGGTGCGCGAGTACCACCCGGACGTGCTGCAGTCCAAGGGCCTGCCCGACGACTTCATGCAGTTCGCGACCGACAAGCTCAGCGCCATCAACGACGCCTGGAGCCGCGTCAAGAAGGAGCGCGCGCTCTAACGAGCGCAGACTCCGGATGTCACTCGACGACGCCTACGACCCCGAGGCCTTCCGTGCCGCTGGGCATCGCCTGATCGATGGCATCACCGACTACCTGAAGCAGGCTGCGGCGGGCGAACTGCCCGTGTTGCCGACGCGCCCGCGCGAGCGGCTGCTGGCTGACCTCGAGACAGACTTCGCGACCCCGAGTGGCGACGTGAATGACCTGCTTCAGCGCGTCCTGGCGGACTCGATCCACGTGCACCATCCGCACTACGTCGGACACCAGGTCTCGGTCCCGTTCCCCCAGGCCATCCTGGCCGAGGCCACGTCGGCGTTGCTGAGCAACGGCATGGCGATCTACGAGATGGGCCAGCCCCATACCGTCATGGAGCGGCATGTGATCCGGTTCCTGAGTGGCGTGATTGGCTTCTCCGAACATGCCGATGGAGTACTGACCCACGGCGGCTCCCTGGGCAACTTCACCGCGCTACTCGCGATGCGGCAAGCGCTGGCCGGGCACGACATCTGGGCCGAGGGACAGCGCGAACCCCTGGGCGTGCTTGTTTCTGACCAGGCCCACTACTGCATGGCGCGCGCGGTGCAGAGCATGGGCTGGGGCGCCGGCGGAGCGACGCTGGTGCCGACGGACGAGCAGTTCCGCATGGATCCGGCCGCACTCGCCGGATGTCTCGAACAAGCTCAAGCCCAAGGCCGCAAGATCATCGGAGTGGTGGCGAGCTCTTGCTCGACCGCCACCGGCAGCTTCGACCCGTTGCCCGAGATCGCGGACTTCTGCGAGGAACACGATCTCTGGCTGCACGTGGATGGAGCCCACGGGGCATCACTCGCACTCAGCCGCAAGCATCGGCACGTCCTGCAAGGCATCGAGCGCGCGGACTCCGTGGTCTGGGACCTGCACAAGATGATGGGCCTCCCGGCCCTGAACACGGCCGTGCTCTTCCGCGAGGGACGCCGCTCCTACGAGGCCTTTGCGCAACAAGCCGGCTACCTGTTCGACGGGCGCGAGGCGGAGAGCGAGTGGTTCAACATCGGGCTGCGCACGATGGAGTGCACGAAGCGCGGACTGGGTGTGACGGCCTACACGATGCTCGCCACCCTGGGCCGGGATGTCTTCGAGCAGAACGTGGATCGCCTGGTGGGCCTGGCGCATGGATTTGCGCTACGACTGGACCAGGAGCCCGACTTCGAGCTGGCTGCGATGCCGTCGGCCAACATCGTGTGCCTGCGCCACATCCCCGTGGGCGGCACCCTCGATGCGCTGGAGCGTGACGCGCTACAGGAGCGCATCCGGGCGAAAGTGCTCGATCACGAGCAGTTCTACCTCGTCAAGGCACGCCTGCGTGACGAGGTCTGGCTGCGCGTATCGCTGATGAACCCCGCCACGACCAGCGCCCACCTCGAAGGCCTGCTCGAGGAAATCCGAGCGTGCGCGGCGCCGGGGCCATTGGCTCGGAACTGAGCGGGCGATACCATCCAGGGGACGTTTCCGAGAGACGCGCATCCCATGCCCGACCTGAGAGAGTTCATCGACCAGCTGCAGGCCGCCGATCTGGTGCAGATCCTGGTCACGCTACCGCTCGCGATGCTGCTCCTCATCGGCACCCGCACCCTGTTGCGCCGGGGCGATGGTGGCAAGGGCGCCTCCGTTCGTACCCAGGCGGTGATGGCCGCTCTGACGCTCGTGGCCGTGGTCGCGCTGGTCCTGGCTCTGCCGATCGAGGGCGACGCAAAGCACGACCTCCTGAACCTGCTCGCGGTCCTGGGCTCCGCGGCCATCGCGCTGTCGTCCACGACGCTGCTCGGGAACATCCTCGCGGGCATGATGCTGCGCTCGGTGCGCAACTTCCGGATGGGCGATTTCGTGCGCTGTGGCGATCACTTCGGGCGCGTGACCGAACGCGGCCTGGTGCACACGGAGATCCAGACCGAAGACCGCGACCTGACGACGCTGCCGAACCTGTTCCTGATCCAAAATCCGGTCACGGTCGTGCGCGCTTCCGGCACGATCCTGTCGACCGAGGTCTCCCTCGGCTACGACGTGGCGCGCGCCGACGTCGAACCGGCACTGCACGCCGCCGCGCGAGCGGCCGAACTCGAGGAGCCCTTCGTTCAGGTCCTCAAGCTCGGCGACTTCTCGGTGACCTATCGCGTCGCAGGTATGCTGCAGGACGTACGCCAGCTGATCAGCCGCCGGTCCAGGCTCAACGGCGAGGTCATCGACCACCTTCACAGGGCAGGTATCGAGATCGTATCGCCCACCTTCATGAACACGCGCGCCTTCACACCCGAGACGAAGGTCGCGCCAACGGCGAGCGCGCGCAGCCGCGGAATGGCTGCCGAGGGCAGTAACGTCGAGGACCTGGCGTTCGACAAGGCCGACCTGGCGCAGTCCCTTGGCCAGCTCGTGAAGGCCGAGCAAGAGATCCAGGAGGAGCGGGCGAAGCTCACGGCAGAGGTCAAGGCCGCGCAGGACGCGCCAGAGCGCGAGCGGCTGAAGGGCGCGATCGCCGACGCAGATAGGCGCCTCGAGAGACTCGCCAAGGTCATCGAACTGCGCCAGGAACACCTCGAAGCGGATGACGACGAGCAGGCGGCACCGTGACATCGAACGCGGCGCGCCGAAGAGCCGTTGGATTGCTGCTGGTCGTGGTAACCCTGGCCGTCTACGCCCGCACGCTGCGTTTTGACTTCGTCGGCTTCGATGACCCGAACTACGTCACCGAGAACCAGCAGGTGCAGGCCGGCCTGACCGGCGAGAGCATCGCCTGGGCCTGGTCGACCGGGCACGCCGAGAACTGGCATCCGGTCACCTGGATGTCGCACATGCTGGACCACGAGCTGTTCGGGCTCGACGCGATGGGCCCGCACGCGGTCAATGCGGCGCTACATGCGCTCAACGTGCTGCTGCTGTACGTGGCGCTCCTGTGGATGACGGGCGCGTTGGGCGCGAGCACGTGGATCGCGGCGATCTTCGCCCTGCACCCGCTGCACGTGGAATCCGTGGCGTGGATCTCGGAGCGCAAGGACCTGCTCAGCACCTTCTTTGGCCTGCTGTCACTGCTCTCTTACGTGTCCTACGCGAAGCGGCCGCGCAGCGCGCCGTACGTGTTGACGCTCCTGATGCTGAGCCTCAGCTTGATGTCCAAGCCGATGCTCGTGACGCTCCCGTTCGTGTTCCTGCTGCTCGACCGCTGGCCCCTGCGACGCACGGAACAGGTCTCTGGCGCGCGGCTACTGGTCGAGAAGCTGCCCCTGCTACTCATCGTGCTGGTCATGAGCGCGGTGGTCATGCGAGTTCAAGCGGTCACGGAGACCGACCTTGCTGGCCTGGCCATGGGGCCGCGCATCGCCAACGCACTCAGCGCCTACGCAACCTACCTTCAGCACGCGCTCTGGCCGACGCAGCTGGGCGTCTTCTACCCGCACCCCTACTTCCCCGGCGGCAGCCCACTCTCGACCCTGCGCATCGCAGTCTCGGCGACTGTAGTGCTCGGGATTTCGGTGGGCGTCATGCGCGCCAGGCGACCCTACGCGACCGTCGGTTGGCTCTGGTTCCTGGGAATGCTGGTGCCCACGATCGGCCTGGTACAGGTCGGCGCCCAGGCCTCCGCGGATCGATACATGTACGTGCCCTTGATCGGGCTCTGCGTCGCCGTGGCATTCGCCTGCAAGGAGTGGAGCGAGACCCGTGGGACACCCTCGACCGGTCGTACGCTGAGCGCTCTCGCAACACTATCGGTCGTCGCTTGCGGATGGCTAACCTGGGGACAGCTGGGGCACTGGAAGGACTCCGAGACGCTCTACACGCAGGCGCTGAGGGTGGAACCCGGTGCAGCTGTCATGCACAGCAACCTGGCCGTCCACTACATGAACACGGGCAACATCGCCCCGGCGCGTGAACATTTCGAGCGCGCGCTGGAGATCAACCCGCGGCTCACCTGGACCTTGGGGAGCTACGGCATGTTGCTGCGCAGTCAGGGCGAGTTCGCGAAGGCGGAGCCCCTGCTTCGGCGAGCGATCGCAGAGAATCCCGACTACATGACCGCGCGCGTCAACCTGGGCTGGGCCCTCGCCGCCCAGGGCAAGCTGGGCGCGGCGCGCAAGGAGCTGCAGAACGCCCTGACCGCCGAGCCGGAGAATGCCCTCGCCCATCGCGTCATGGGTATGACCCTGGAAGGCGCGGGTGATCCGGACAGGGCCCGACGATCCTACGAGCGTTCGCTGACACTCGAAGCCAACCCTGCGACCCACATGCTCATCGCGCAGCTTCACCTGCGCCAGGGTGACGCGGACACGGCCTTGAAGCACTTCACCGCAGCGCTCCAGCTCGGACACGACCCGGTGCCGACCGAGACCCGCATCGGAGAATTGCTGCTGGCGGGCGGCCAGCCCGCCGAGGCCATCGCCTGTTTCGAGCGCGCCCTGGCCCAGGACCCGCGCTACGGGCCGGCCCTCAAGGCCCTGGAGCAGGCCCGTTTGGCGCTTACGCGAAGGTAGCCCAGGGATCCGATCTGGACATCAACTTCCCGCATCACGGGGCCGATGAACTCCAGATGATTACCCTGCCCTCCAGCCGATTGCTTCCCGCCCTGCTCCTGACCGCCCTCATCGCTGCCTGCTCCAGCACGCAGCAGCAAGCGAGCGTCGGCATCGGCAACCGCGATGACCACGCCAAGATCCGCCGGGTCATCGAACGCCGCACGTTGCTCTGCCAGCGCGGCGATTCGGTCGCCCTCACGCGCCTGTTCACGGACGACGCGGTCGTCATGGCTACGGACCTCGTCGGGTCGCGCGAGATCAAGCGCTGGGAACAGACCTTCGCCGAGGAGAACGAGATCGTCTCCGATTGCAAGATCGAGGAGATCCAGGTGAACGGAGACTGGGCCTACGCTCGCCTACGCGTCAGTGGCACGATCACCAAGCGCCCGGGCGGCGACCCCCAGCGACTGAGCGGGCGGGAGCTGGCACTGTTTGAACGCCAGAACGATGGAAGCTGGAAGATCACTCGCTTGATGGCCAACGGCAACCTGTCATCTCCGCCGGACGCTCCGAGCCCGACTCACTGACGTATCCCGCGGCGCGCCGTCTTGACGCGCCACACCGATGCGGATGGCGCCCGCTCCAGCGCCGCAATTTCGCACAAAGCACGCAACCGCACAGCTGCCAGGCCGGTCACCCTGGGTGGTTGGGGGCGGCGGTGGGTTACCGGGGGGCGGGCCTCCCGGAGCGCCTGGCCTCAATCGTCCGAGCCGCCCCCGTACCCCAACGCCTCGAGCGCACGGCGTGCCTCATCGTTCAGCTCCTGCTGCACGCCCGCCTGGCCCGGCTGGAAGCGCTCCATGGTCCGCGCAAGCTCCGCGCGAAACGCCACCAAGTCATCGGGGCTCGTGCTGGCCAGGTCGGCTCCCTCCCCGTTCAAACGGTAGAGCTCTTCGCGGCTCACGGCACCCTTCGCATCGTAGGTCGCGATGTACTTGTGGCCGCCGTGGACCAGCCCGAAGCGTGCGACCGTCGCCCCCTTGAGCGTCGCCAGAAGGACCTGGCTCGAATGCTCGCGGGCGCCCGTGGCAAACAGATCACGCCCCGGTAGCCCCGGCGGTACCTCGCTGCCCGATGTCGAGAGCAGCGTTGGCATCAGGTCCGCCAGGCTGACGACGTCCGTGCGCCGCGCTGGATCGGCTCCCGGCCGGCGAATCATCAGCGGTACCCTCACCAGGGCGTCGCTCAGATATTCCCCGTGGGCAAACCAGTAGTCGTCCTCGCCCAGCCCCTCGCCATGGTCGGCCACGAACACGATCCAGGCGTCGTCGTATAGACCGCGCTCGCGCACTCCGTCGAGCAGGCGTCCCAGCTCGAGATCCATGTAGCGAATTTCCGCGTGGTAGGCCGCCAGGTAGCGACCGACGCGTCGGTAGTCGCCCATGCGCTGGTAAGTCGGAATGGCCCCAAGGCCGCGATGGTCCTTGCCGAACGCCAGCTTGCGGTCAGCGCCAGGGCGGCCGCGCTCCTCGCGCAGGCTACGCTCGAATAGCTGGGCCGGCGGCGTGTACGGGCCGTGCGGGTCCTGATAGTGCACCCACAGGAACATCCGGTCGCCAGCGCCGCGCAGGCGGTCGAGGCAAGCCAGGGCGTCGCGTGTCGTATCCGGTGCCAGCCGCTCCGGCGCCGAGCGCACCTTCTCGCGATCCTGCATGCGGTCGTCGTACTCGTCGAAGCCACGATCCAGACCGGTCTGCCGCCGCAGGACCCAGTTGGAGACCACGGCTCCCGTCGCAAACCCGCTCGCCCGCAACTCCTGCGCGATCGTGGTCACGCCGAGCGGCAGCGCATGCTCGTTGGAGATGATCGCGTTCTGGGTCGGGTAGCGCCCCGACAGGATCGTGCTGACCGACGGTACCGTGAAGCTGGCGGGCGCGTACGCACACTCGAAGACGGTTCCTTCGCTCGCCAGGCCGTCGAGGTTGGGCGTCAGCCCGCGATCGCTACCGTACGCGCCCAGCCGGTCGGCACGCAGGGTATCCGAGCTGATCAGGAGCATCAGCTCGGGGCCCTGCCGATCTTCGGTTGGGTTTCCGCAGGCGCTCACGATGAGGGCCAGAGCGCAGGCGATCTTGCTTGTCCGAGTCATTCGTTCACCTGCGCAGGTAGACGTACAGGCCTTCATTGGTTTGGTCCCGGAAGCGCGCCAGCGCCTCGCCCTCGTGTACACGCGCACCACTGTCGCCGCTCTCGACCACCAGCGCCAGCTCGAAGGCCCTCAGGTAACCAGACAGCCAGCGAAACACGCGCGTCGGTGCTTCCGCACTGGCCAACCACGAACTCTTGAACTGCACGAATACGAGCGCCTGGGGCTGGCTCTCTTCGATCTCGCGAATGAACTCGTCCTGCATCCGGCGGTTGAAGGGCTGCGCCTCGACCAGGGGATAGGTGTACATGTACGAGCTCGCGGGCGGGCGCTTCGAGTAGAAGTAAATCTGCGGCTCGGACCCGACCACTGCGATGCTGGCCGTGGACTCCGTGCTGTTCCGGATGAAGTCAGCCACGACCAGGGATTCCGGAAAGGGGTTGAGGCCGTAGGTCGCGCGGGCGACCTCGGTCGGCGTCAACTCGAACAGATACTGCCTGGATGACCACAGCACCTGGCCACAGCTGAGCACGCTGGTCACCAGAATCACGGCCGTCACGCCGGCCGGTCGCGTGCCGTGGACCACGGAAGCGGCAAGGGCGCGGATGCCGACGGCCGAGAGCAACGCCGCAGCGGGAAGCAGGAGAACGAAGTAGTGACCGCGAAAGTACAACCCGGGACAGATCGAGAGGGCCGAGAAGGCTGCCAGTCCGGTCAGAAACCAGCCGCGACGACGTGCAGGGCGGAACCAGATCGGCGAGATCAGACCGAGCAGCGCGAAGACCCACGCCATCGACGCGGCCAGGAACAAGGGACCGGCGGTCTTCAGGAACAGTTTCGGGGCGACATCCCATGGCACCTGACCCAGGTAGGCGCGCGCATAGTCGAAGGTCCAGAACCAGAACACGTCGAACACGCCCGCGATCCAGAGTCCCAGGCAAGTGAGCAAGTAGGGCGTCACGACCGCCAGGCTGAACAGACCGGCGCGCTGCAAGACGGGGCGCACGCCGTGGGGGCGCACACCGAACATCGCGACGAGACCACCGAAGGCTGCAAGGAACAGGCCGTGTTGCTTGACCACCAGCCCGCAACCGAGCAACAGCGCTCCCGGCACGAGCCAGAGAATGCGCTCTGACCTGCCGCTCTTCAGCAGCAGTAGCAGGCCCGGTAGCGCGAGCAGCAAGACGAAGTGCTCGGCGTTGGCGAACAGGCCCTGAACCGGTGGGGTCAGGCTGAACATCCCGTAGATCGCGGCCGCGACGGCGCCCACCCACTCATCGATCGTGGCGCGCCCCAGCAAGAACACGAACAGCATCGTGAGCAGATTGACCAGTAACAGCCCCTGGTGGATCCCACGATGGGTCTCCCCGAACACACTCATCAGGCCAGCGTAGGCCGCGTAGATGCCCGGCCATTTCATGTTGTACGCGCGCTCGTAGGGAGCGAAGCCATCCAGCATGAGTGCGCCCGCGTGGGCGTACTCGCCCTCGTCGCGCTCGAGGGGCACGTCCAGCAGGCGCCAGCGAACGGCGCTGACGACGACCATCGCCACCAGCAGCAAGCCCAGCGCCCAGCGGCTGCTCACGTTCGAGGGCCCCGGGCTAGTGGTCTGATCCAAGAGTCCGCATCATCTGTTGGGTGGATTGGAATCCGTGGCAAGGCGCAGCGACGACGCGTGCTCGTGGATACATCGGACGAGCTGCTACGTTGCCACAGGACGCGAGAACGCATTCGGTTGCCAGCAACGCGGCACGCAGGCGAGAGGGACAGCTCATGGGTCGAAACGAACCCCGCGGTCGTTCAGTCCCAGTATCGAGCGTCTCCCACGGCGCGTCCAGAGAGGAGCCGGTCTATCGTGAGCGGCTCAGCCGCCGCTACCTGGCGCGGGCGGCGGCGGGCCGGGCGAAGGACCGGGGCCGGTCCGTTCGCGGAAGACCGCGGGACGCTTGAGCTCCACGCGCACGGCCCAGTCCTGAGTCGTGTCGTAGGGCGGATTGCCCAGGGCCTGGATGCCCGGCCCCTGGATGCTATCCACGGTCCCGGTCAACCAGTCGCCGCCCTGGCGCGGGTCGTACCAGCGTACGAAATAGGTCCCTACCGAACCCTCGAGGTCGAGCGTGGTCGTACCACCGATCGGAAGGAAGATCGCGTAGTCGCGCCCGGGCCAGGCCAGGCAATGGCCCCAGAAGTTGGAGACGAGCTGGTCGGCGGGCTCCATGTTGAGGGGCGACTTGAGCTGCTCGAAGAACTCCTTCGCGTAACGCGACTGATCCCACAACCTGTCCCTGGAGCTCCAGTCTTCACAGGTCAGATCGTCGTCCGGGTAAGCGAACCCGAAGTACCACTCGCAGCCCGCTCCACCGGCCATCATGTTGGCCCACAGGCCATAGCGCCGAACCTCGGCGTGGCCGGGGTCGACGAAGTCGGGAACAGCCCCGAGGTTTGGCGGACCATGCTCATCGATGGAGACGATCCACGGTGTCCCCTGGGCTGCCGACTGGAGCCGCCACTGAAGCGTACGGGCGTAAGCGTCGTTGATGTCCTGCACCTGCAACGAGGCGCCCTGCATCTTGTCCTGGGCGAGCAACGGACCGTAGACGGCATCCATCGAATCGGGGTAGGTATGCACGACGACCGGATGCCCGTACGCATCCTTCGAGCGGAAGTAGTCGTGGTAGTCGATCACCTCGTCGGTCGTGTTCGTGTTCTCCTCGCCCATGTTCCAGATGACGCCCGGGTGATGCGCGAAGCGCGCGATGAGCTCGCGGTAGTACAGCCTGCGTTCGACGCCCAGCCCACCGAAGTTCAGGCCCTCGAAACCGTTGTCGTTCTCCGTCTCCTGGGTCACCACGTGCATCAGGATCCCGAGTCGGTCCATGTGACTGAACACGATCTCCCACTGGTCGAGCTTGCTGCAATCGAAGCGCAGGCGCTGGTCCTCGCTGGTCCACGGCCACACGTCATCCCCGTCGCCCTCCTCGTTGAAGGTCAGGAAGTACACGGCGTTGATGCCCTTGCTGCCGAGGTAGTTCAGCGCACCGATGATGCCCTTGCCACTGTCGTTGCCCCAGGTCGGATCGCCCTCGTTCCAGTCGCCCTCGTGCGGAGCGTAGCTGTGGGAGGGCGGAGTCTGATCGAAACCCACGTAGGCCAGGAAGTTCTCTGGACTGTTCGCGCCCACCTTGAAGAACGGACGGCCGGTCTCGCCGTAGACCATGTAATGCTCGCCCACGGCCTGGAGCTGGCCGCGTCCGAAGAATCCCGGTGCTGTGGGATCGGAGGGCAGAATCTTGAAGTCCGCCTCATCCCCGTCGAAGTCGACCGAGGTGCCCGTCATCGTGTCGTCGACAGCGATACCGCTGCCGCCGCGGAACGAGGCCTGGTAGCGCCAGTTGCCCACGCGGTTGGCCGTGAAGCGGACGCGCCAGGTACTACCCGTGTCGGCTCCGGTGTTGGCCGCATTGCCGTCCGCTGCGAAGTAGCCGGGAATGACCAGTGTGTCGCCGCTGTTCAGGTGCGTGAACGTCACCTCGAGCCGACGGTCGAGGAATGGGTTCGGGTTGGCACCTTCGATGTAAGACGCGCTCGGAAAGTCGATGGTCAGTGGCTGCCAGACACGGTTCACGCCGGTGACCACGCCTCCATTCGTCCCTTCGAACACGACCGTGACCGTCACTTCGTCGAAGGACTCGGCCCCGAGCTCATCGCTCGCGGTCAGACGAAATCCGTAGGGTCCGATCACCGAGAAGCCGAGCGCGCGCGCGTCGAGCTGGTCCGGGTTCACGATCGAGACCGCGGGTCCCGAGACCTGGGTCCACAGGACGTCGGTGATGTGGCCGTCGAAGTCCTCGGCGGTGCCCGTGAGAGCGACCAGGGAGACCCCGTCGAGCACCTGAATGTCCTCACCGGCGTCGACGATCGGAGGCGTGTTGCCATCGTCGACAACGGCCAGGTGATCGGACGGGATGATGGTCGATGACTGACCCGGGCCCGCGAAGAAGAGCTGGATGACCACGCCCCCGCCTGCCTGATAGTGCTCGAGCTGCAGCGGATACCAACCCTGGTCCAGGGTCAGGAGCCCGTCGTCGACCGTGTCCGGATGGTTGTTCCAGTTGTCGATGATCTGCACGCCATCCACCCACATGCGAACTCCGTCGTTCGACAGGGTCGAGAACGTCCACGGGCCGCTCTCGTCGACGAACACGTACCCGGTCCAGCGTTCTGCATAGGAGCCGTCCGGCATGACCGCCGTGCCGGTCGGGCTGGTTCCCCACGTCGTGAAGTCGACCGTCGGGTCGATACGCGTCGTGACCAGCCCCGTCAGGTTGGGCGAATCGTAGTACTCCCCCAGCAAGCCCTGCTGGGCAGATGCGGAGGACGCACCGAGTACGAACACGAAGATCGCGAGCGCCGCAGTTGCGGCGCCCACCGGGCCGTGAGGTAGCTTCATCGTGAGAGACGGACGCGACGAGCTGACACGGTCAGTGGGGAGTCAGGTACCACCGCCGGGGATCAGGGGAGGTACGCCACCAGTTGTTTCGGCTGCTGGCCAAGCGCCGGAGGGGCCAGCAGACGCATCGAGATGAGATTCCAGCATAGCAGGCGTTCCCGAAAATGGGGTCAGGACCCATCAGCACCCTCGCGGGCGCCCTGGGGAGGGAACTCTCAGACCGCCGGGACCGTCCTGATGAGTCCTGGCACCTTATAATTAGGACCCCCCCCACGGGGGCCTGCCCCACAGGGCCAGGCCCCGGCCTCTGCAACCACAGGACCCCCCAGTCATGCGCACGTTCCTTCCGATCACGGGAGTCGCCCTCCTCGTGGCACCCAGCCTGGCTTTCCAGAGCTCGGTACAACGTTTCCCGATGGAGATCGCCGCCCGCGACACGGCCACGCACGAGATCTCGCTGGCCGCCGACATGCAGCGCATGCAGGCCCTGGCGCAGCTCGATCAGGTGACCCTGACCGGGATCGCCCTGCCCACGGACGAGGTCGTCGACGTGCAGCTGACGCGCATCGACGTGGAGCGCATCGGCCTGCGCTTCTTCGCGGACGGCGAAGCACGCCCGGAGCTGCTCGAGACTCTCGACCTGTCACTGTGGAAGGGAACCGTGGTCGGCGATCCGCAATCCGAGGTCCGGCTCTCGTTCTCGAACTACGGTACCCGCGGCTGGATCGAGCGCGCGGGCGAGCTGATCCACTTCCTGCCGCGCGCCAATGACGACGGTAGCTGGTTCGGCGCGGGCGTGCTCGTGACGACGGAACGCGAGCTGGCCAGGCGTGGTGAGACGCTCGGTACGTTCTGCGAGACGGAGCAGTACATCGACGGTAAGGAACAGACGTTCGACCCCAAGCGCGTGTCACCGACCGGCCCCGGATCATCGGCGCTGCTGGGGGCCAACGGCTGCAACCTGTTCGAGTGCCAGATCGCGATCGAGACCGATTTCCAGCTGTTCCAGGTGTTCGGCAACCTGTCCGCGGAAACGGCGTACATCACCACACTGCTGGGCTACATCAGCGACCGCTACGAGGGACAGATCAACACGGTGCTGACCTACCCCTATGTGATGTTCTACACGACCGCGGCCGACCCCTGGAACACAGCTGACGTCGGTGGCAGCTCGGGCGACATGCTGACCGAGTTCGTGGCCGCCTGGGCGGGCAACATCCCCATGAACGCCGACCTCGCCCACTTCATTTCCGGAGCGCCCCTGGGCGGAGGGGTCGCCTACCTCGACGTGCTCGGCAATCCAGACTTCGGCTTCGGCGTCAGTGGCAACATCGACTCGTCCGTGAACTTCCCGGTCGTACAGCAGCCGTCCAACTGGGACTTCATGGTGATCTCCCATGAGCTGGGCCATAACTTCGCGGCCCCGCACACCCACAGCGTGTGCCCGCCCCTCGACGAATGCCCGCCCTCGCAGTACTTCGGTCCATGTCAGACCCAGCAGACCTGCGTGACCAACGGAACGGTCATGAGCTACTGCCACCTGTGCCCCGGAGGCACGGGTAACATCACGACGTTCTTCCATCCGGAGAACGTCGCGCGCATGCAGTCGGCAGCCATCGAAGCCTTGCAGCCCTTGTATGGATCGATATCGGGCCAGGCCCTCACGACCATCAGCGAGAATTTCCCGACCCCCGTCACAGCCCAGTTCTCCGGGTCGGCCACGGTGACCGGCGTGGAGCTCATGTATCGCTACAACGGTGGCAACTTCCTTGCGCTCCCGATGAGCGACCTGGGCGGGGGCCTCTACTCGGCGAGCTTCCCTCCCGCGAACTGTTCCAGCACACCGGAGTACTACTTCGCCTTTTCCAGCCCTACATGCGGCACGGGAACAGACCCGTTGAACGCACCGGCGGCGTTGTACTCGGCCGCGGTCGGCGAGCTCGTGGTGCAGGTCAGTGACAACTTCGAGTCCAACACGGGCTGGACCACCGAAAACCTGGGCGCCAGTACCGGCGACTGGCAGCGTGGCATCCCCGTGAATGACTCGGGCTGGGCCTATGACCCTGAGTCGGATGCCGATGGCAGTGGCCAGTGCTACCTGACCGAGAACGGCCTGGGGAACACGGACGTGGACGGCGGCGGGGTGCGCCTGATCTCACCCGCCCTCGACACGACCGGTCTCGGCATCGCGATCCAGTACGCCTACTACCTCACCCTGACCAATGAGGACGGCACCGACGCGCTACTCGTCGAGTGGAGCAGTAACGGGACGAGCGGCCCCTGGATCCAGATCGAACGGCACACCACGGACGCCAACGGCTGGCGTACGAGCCTCATCACTCCGGCCGAGCTGATGGCGTCTGGCGTCAGCTTCTCGGCCGATACGCGCGTGCGCTTCACCGCCAACGACGACGGCAGCGCCAGCATTGTCGAGGCCGGCGTGGATACCTTCGAGATCACGACCCTGGACTGTTTCGGCGGCGGAGCCGAGCCCTACTGCGCCACGTCACCCAACTCCGCCGGTGCGGGCGCGGTCATCACGTCGTTCGGAAGCGTGAGCATCTCCGCCAACAACTTCGTCCTGGTCACGGGCGCAGCCATCCCGAACGGCTCGGGCTTGTTCTACTACGGCCCCAACCAGGTCCAGGCCCCCTTCGGCGACGGCCTGCGCTGCGTCGGCGGTGCGGTCCGGCGGCTCTACCCGATCCTGACCGCCGACGGCATCGGCTCCGTGATCCGCCCCATGGACTTCACGGCCGCGCCGGCCAACGCGGGCTCCCACATGATCACGATCGGATCGACCTGGAACTTCCAGTACTGGTTCCGCGACGGCGCCGCCGGCATGAGCGGCTTCAACCTGTCGAACGGGCTGGGCGTGACGTTCACGCCGTGATGTCGACCGCCTCCGTGGCCATCCGGCCACGGAGATGAGCGGCCCCACGACCGCTTCACCTGGGCCGTTCCGTTATCGGCTCGTGCCCCATCTGCTCGCGCAGCTCGGCGACCAGGTGGCGCACGTCTTCCGGCGGGCTGGAGAGTTCCTCGTCCAGGCGCTTCAACAGCTGCTCGGCACGCCCCCACTCGCCGGACTTCCCCAGGGCCAGCGCATGCAAGACGAATCCGGCCGGGTTCGAGCGCGGGCCGGCGGCTTCGACGTCGCTCAGGAGATCGATGGCGGCCGTGAAGTTCCCTGCGCGGCACAGGGCCATGCCTTGGGTCGTACGTAGGCGAGCATCGTCTGGCGTTTCGGAACGCTGCTCGGCGACGATGGTTGCGGCGAGCGCGTAGGCCTGGCTGCTGTTCCCGGGAAGCTGGACCAGCCACCACATGGAGCCATCGGAGAGCGGGCTCGCGCTCGACAGCCAGCGCGTGAACGATGCCTCCAGGAAGCCTTCCAGGCCTCCGGAGCGTTGCAGAAAATCGCACAGCTCGAATAGACCGCGCTGGGATTCGCGCCTGCGCTGGCCGACTTCGGCAGTACTGACCGAGACCGCGCGCGCACGCAGCAGCTCGCGCTCGGCCTCGGCCAGGCGGCCCAAACCCGCCAGGGCGAGACCGCGCACACGGAGCGCGTCGGCACGCAACCAGTGCCGGGCCGGGAGGCTACGCGAGCCTCGCTCCAGCTCGTCCGCGAAGCGGAACGCCTCGTCGAAGTTCTCCTGGCCCGGCACGAGGGCCGCCTCCGCCTGCGCCCATTCCAGCAAGAGCAGCCCAGCAGGTCCGCGCGGTCGCAACACGAGCGTGGAATCGGCCAGGGCTCGGAAGTACTCACGGCTCTCGGTCATATCCCAGCGGTTCCGCAGAATCAGTCCGATCTCGCCGATCGAGCGCATGACGACCCAATCTTCGCGGTCGGGTGGACTGGTATCTGCGCGCAGCGCATCGAAAGTGGCGCGCAGATTCGCCTGCGCTTCCACGGCCGATGGCTTCGGCCCAAGCGCCATCGCGACGAGCGCATGGAAGGGATCGCTGAGCTCCGGAGCACGGCGCTCTATCAGGTGATCCGCCGTGATCAGCGCGCGCCTGACCGCCTCATTCGTCTGCTCCAGGCCCTGCAACAGGCGCGTCGAATGGACGAGGGCCACGAGCGTCTCGAACAGGTCGGGGTCATCGGGCAACAGTTGCCGTCGTTGTGTGTCGAACGCCTCCAGGAACAGGGTGTGCGCTTGCTCGTCCTCGCCGAGTGCCGTGTACAGCTGCCCCACATCGAAGCGCAGGAATCCGTCGAGCTCCGGACGCCCCGCGCAGATTCTCTCGATCGCTGGCAGGGACGCATCCAGCGCGTCACTGAACGAGACGTCCCGTTCCTCACCGTCCTGCTCCCTGTGGCTCGCGAGCACGACGTAGTTCATGAAATCGAGCAGGGCGCGCGCTCGCTCACCCTGATGCTCGGACGTGACCCTCAACTGACTCTCCAGTTCACGCGCCGACTCGGCTTCTGCCCTTCCGACGCTCGCCTCGGTAGCTGCGAACACGAGAGCCATCAACGCGACCGCGCCGATGGCCACCGGCACGGTGTTGCGCTTGACGAACTTACGCCCGCGGTAGAGCGCGCTATCGGGGCCCACCGTGACCGGTTGGCCTGCCAGGTACCGCAGCATGTCCGCCTTGAACTCCGACGCCGTCGAGTACCGCAGCCTCCGTTCGGGCTGCATGGCGCACTCCAGGATGGCATCCAGGTCTCCGGCGAGCTCTCGTACCAGGCCCTTGACCGTCGTGCTCCGCTTGCCGGCGATCAGCGCCGCATCGTCGAGCCCGGCCAGCCTGCTACTCGGCTTCGATTCTCGCTCGTCAGGGTCCTTCGGAGGTGCCACGCCGGTCAACAGCTCATGCAGCACCACGCCGAGCGAGTAGATGTCGGTCCGGCTGTCGACGTCCTGCGCCACGTCCGCCTGCTCGGGGCTCATGTAGCGCTGCGTGCCAATGCCACCAGCGAGGGTGCGTTGAGCTGGATCTCGACCGAGGGTACCGGCCAGTGCGCGCGCAATTCCGAAGTCGATGATCTTCGGCTGATGGCCACCGTCCTGGCTGAGGGTCAGGATGTTGCTGGGCTTCAGATCTCGATGGATGACACCCTTGCTGTGCGCATGCTGCACACCATCGCACACGCGACAGAAGATCCGTAGACGCTCTTCGCAGGTGAGCCGCGCCTCGTCGCAGTACTTGGTGATCCGCGCTCCAGGAACGTACTCCATGATGAAGTACGGAAGCCCGGTGGCCGTCGCCCCGCCGTCATGGATGCTCGCGATCGCCGAGTGATTCATGAGGGCCAGCGCCTGGCGCTCGACATCGAAACGCGACACCACCTGTGCCGAGTCCATGCCCGTTCGAATCATCTTGAGCGCAACCTTGCGCCTTACGGGTAGCTCCTGCTCGGCCAGGTAGACTATACCCATGCCACCCTCTCCGAGCTCACCAAGCAGGGTGTAACGGTCGATGCGCGTGCCCAGCGTCGACTTCGGGACGGCTCCGTCGTGGATGAACGTCTCCGTGCCACGATCGTCCTCGACGAGCAGTCCACGCAGTTGCTCCTCGAGTACGCCATCTCCGGCGCAATGGCGCCGAAGAAATTCCTCACGCTCTTCGGGCGGCACGTCGACCGCCAGGGAGAAGAGCTCCTGGAGCTTGTGCCTCCTGGATTCCTCGACCATTCAGGAGCACCTACTCACTGGCGAGTCCAATCTCACGCTGGAGCCAGGCACGGGCAAAGCGCCACTCACGCTCGACGGTCGTGATGGAGAGCTCGAGCAGCTCGGCCACCTCCGCCGTCACCAGCCCGCCGAAAAACCGCAGCGACACGATGCGGGCGGCGCGCGGGTAGTCACGCTCGAACCGCTCGAGGGCCTCGTGCAGCGCCAGCACCTTCTCGCCGGGGACCGCCGAGATGATCCCGGGTTCGTCTTCCTGGAGCGACTGTAGCGACCCGCCGCCACGCTTCAGGGAGGCTCGTGCGCGCGCCTGCTCCACAAGAATGTTGCGCATGGCATTGGCCGCGGCCGCGAAGAAATGGGCGCGGCCGCCCCAGCCCGGATCTGTGCCCTCGGTCAGTCGCAACCAGGCCTCGTGCACCAGGTCCGTGGCCTGCACGGTCGCCCCCGGGGGCAACCGCGCGACCTTGCCGCGCGCGACCCGGCGCAGCTCCTCGTAGACCAGGGGCAGGAGATCCTCGGCCGCCCGGGGATGGCCCTCCTCGATTGCGCGCAGAGCCCGGGTCACCTCCCGAACCGCCAGCTCACCCGGGTCGATCTCCATGACCTCGAACGATAACACAGGGCATCGCTGAACCCGCGCGCAACCACCTGCTGAGGGCCGCTGAGAGGCCCCTCCGGGGCGAAGATGAGTCGTCGGAGAGCTGGGCGCTCTGCGGCCAGGCCCTGGGCAATCCGAAAATCGCGCAACCATCCGCCAGAACATGAAGGGCTTCGCGCCCCGTTTTCGGAGTGCTTCCCGACCGGATATCAGCACAGGCGAGCGACCTGAAACGCGCGAGGCAGCGCGGAAGCCCACGGGCAGGCGCTCACCTTGCGGTTCGGAGTACGCCAGACCCCACGCCGGCTTTTGTTTTTGGTTCCCAACTGCGGTCGACTCTCTCGTCACCCTCCCGGCCCGGTCTCGGCGTGCTCCGACCGCGTTTCCAACGCGTGACCTCGATCCCCATCGAGCCGTAACCCCCTCAGGATCCCCCCCCATGTTCGCTGCTCGAGGCTCCGCGAGTCGGCGGGGCGCGCCCCTCGCCACGACGGCGGTGCTTTCGCTCGTCGTCGTGGCCTTATTCTGCTTCGCGCTCTTCAGCTGACCCCGGCCGACCCGGCGCCCTTGCCGGTAGCGCGCGAGCCTCGAGGCCGGCGGTACGCCGTGCCCCCAGTGGGTTCTCTCCACCCGTCGTGATTTGCGGTCACGTGCACCCGGTCCCCACCGTACTGTGGGTCCGACAAAGGAGCACCGCACTTGCACGCAGCCATCATCGGAAACGGAATCACCGGGGTCACCGCGGCGCTGGAGCTGCGCAAGCTCCAGCCGGACTGGAAGATTTCGCTCATCTCGGGTGAGTCGACCTACCACTACTCGCGGCCCGCGCTCATGTACATCTTCATGGGCCACATGACCTATCAGGACACGAAGCCCTACGAGGATCATGTCTGGGCCGACGAGCGCATCGATCTCGTGCGTGACTGGGTCACGGAGATCGACACGGATGGCAAGCAGCTCAGCCTGCATCGCTCGGGCAAGCTCGGCTTCGACAAGTTGTTGCTGGCGACCGGGTCGAAGTCGAACAGGTTCGGGTGGCCGGGTCAGGATCTCGACGGGGTGCTCGGCCTGTACAACCTGCAGGATCTGAAAGCCCTGCACGACGTGATCGGGCGCGCGAAGCACGCGGTCATCGTCGGTGGCGGGCTGATCGGCATCGAGCTGGCGGAGATGCTGCACTCGCGCGGTGTACACGTCACTTTCCTGGTGCGCGAGAAGTCGTACTGGAACAACGTCCTGCCGGCTGAAGAGTCCAACATGGTCAATCGCATCATCCGTGACGCCGGCTTCGACCTGCGGCTCAAGTCCGAGATGAAGCAGATCATCGACGACGGCAATGGGCGCGCCTGCGCGGTCGAGACGGGGACCGGCGAACGCATCGAGTGCGAGATCGTGGGCCTGACCGCGGGCGTCAGTCCGAACATCGACCTGGTCAAGGATTCGTCGATCGAGACAGGACGCGGCATCCAGGTCGACTGGAGCCTGCGCACGAACATTCCCGATGTGTTCGCGGCCGGGGACTGCGCGGAGCTGGTGACGGAAGGCGACGCGCGCAACGTGCTGCAACAGGTCTGGTACACGGGCAAGCAGCAGGCACGGGTGGCGGCGGAGGTCATGGCGGGCAGCGACACGCGTTACGAAATGGGCATCTGGTACAACTCGGCCAAGTTCCTGGACCTCGAGTACCACACCTACGGCAAGGTCAACCTGCACGTGCCCGACGAGCAGAACCTGTTCTGGGAACATGCCAGCGGACTGCACAGCATTCGCATCGTCTACACGGACGAAGGCGTGATCGGATTCAACACCATGGGGCTGCGCTACAAGCACCGTGTGTGCGAGGCGTGGATCGCCGAGGGGCGCTCGGTCGAATACGTGCTCGAACACCTGAGCGAGGCCAACTTCGATCCGGAGTTCTTCCGGCGCTTCGAATCCGAGGCCATCCCGTACCTGCGTTCTCAACTACAGACGGTGGTCTCCCGATGAGCCTCGACCCCAGCACACTGGCGCACGACTTCGATGAGGAAGCCCTCGGCTTCGGCGTCCCCGTCGCCCCTGCCACTCCGCCCCATCAGCGCCTGGGAGGGCTCCAGAAGCTCGCCCTGACGCTGGTCGGCCTGAGCCTCCTGTCACTGACCTTGCAGGTCTTCGGCAACTCGTTGAGCGGTACCTGGACCGGCTTTGCGTCATCGGTCGGCCTGCTCGCGCTGGCCGGCGCATGGGTCTTCTGGCTCGAGCACCGCGGCAGTGCGGCCGGCATCAAGCACGACGGCATCCACTTCAGCAGCCTGCTGGCGCGCGGCGCCGCCGGCTGGGTCGCCGGCATCCTGATGACCGGACTGTACGTGCTGCTCTACTGGTATCCGCAGGTCCTCGGGCAACCGCTGGACGGTGGCGAGCCCACGGGACTGATCCGGGTTGTGGACCCGCTCGCACGCTTGATGACCGGCGGCCCGGCCTCGCAGTGGTTCCTGTACGGCGTCCTGTACACCTTCGCCATCATGGTCTTCGGCGTGCGCATGGTGATGAAGTACCGACACAACCGGTACCACCAGATCCGCACCGCCAGCGTGACCTTCTTCCAGTTCGTCCTGGCCTGGTTCCTTCCGAACCTGCTAGTGCGCTTCAAGCAGCCCTACATGGAGTTCAACGGGGTCTGGCCCCTGAAGCAGGACTACCTGTGGCCCGAGAAGGCCGCCGGCGAGTTCCAGAACGCCGGCCCGTTCGGCATCTTCCTGCTGGTCTTCGCGATCGCGCTCGTGATCGCCACACCGATCCTGACCTACTTCTTCGGCAAGCGCTGGTACTGCTCGTGGGTCTGCGGCTGCGGCGGACTGGCCGAGACCCTGGGCGATCCCTGGCGCCAGCTATCGAGCAAGTCGACGCGCTCCTGGAAGCTCGAGCGCTGGATGATCCATTCCGTGCTCGTGATCGTCCTGCTCACCACCGGCGCCCTGTGGATCGACTACCGCAGCAGCGGAAACCTGTACGGCAGCTGGTCCGGCCCGTTCCGCGAGTGGTACGGCTTCATGATCGGTGCGGTCTTCTCGGGCGTCGTGGGTGTCGGCTTCTATCCGCTACTCGGAAACCGCGTCTGGTGTCGTTTCGGCTGCCCGCAGGCCGCCATCCTGGGCATCTTCCAGCGCTTCTTCAGCCGCTTCCGGATCACGACCAACGGCGATCAGTGCATGTCCTGCGGCAACTGCTCGACCTACTGCGAGATGGGCATCGACGTGCGCGCCTACGCCGAGAAGGGCGAAAACATCGTGCGCGCGTCCTGCGTCGGCTGCGGCGTGTGCTCGGCCGTCTGCCCGCGCGGCGTGCTCAAGCTCGAGAACGGCATGACCCACGCCGATCGCTATACCGGCTCGGATCAGCCCTTCAAGGCCTTCCTGGACTCATTGGAGCACACGCCCAAGCTCGTGATCACGCCGGAGAAATCGGACCGCACCTACTCCTGAAGGCTCTCGATCCACTGGCCCAGGAGCTGCACACCCGCCTCATCCACCACGTTCGATGCGACGTTAGGCATGCTTCCGTCTCCGCGCGTGCGCACACGTTGCCAGAGAATGGAACGCTGCGGGTCTCCGGGCTTGACCATGCTCGCGCCTGTGAAACCCAGGTTGCCCTGCGAGACGTCGCCGTCAACCAGTCCGGTCTCCTCCAGATAGGTGTCGAAGCGCAGATCGATCGCGGCATTCCCGGGGCCGTCCGGGTAGTGGCACATGGCGCAGTTGACGTCGAGCCATGTTCGAGCGCGCGTCTCCAGCGGCGCCTCCTCGTCCGTTGGCGCGCAGAATGCGGCGGCGGTCAGCGCGTCGAAGTCGGCGGGGACGCGCAGAGCACCGGCCGCGATCCAGTCTTCCAGCTGTGAGTCTCGGTTGAGCTGCGCCGTCGTGATCCCGAGCGCGTATCCGGCCGCTTCCACATGGCAGCTCGCGCATTCGGATGCCGAGGGCGCGTGCCAGGTGCTGATGGCGCCGCCGGGTTGATAGAGCTCGAACTGGCGCCCTTCAGGCGCGAGCGTGGCGTCGGTGTTCCGGTCGTCCCACAGGTACGTCGCCGCCTCCCAGCCAGAAGTGGTGCGCTTGATCAAGCGTGTTTCGAGGTAGGGCCTGCGCGCGCGCGATTCGATGCGGAAAGACTTGATGAGAGTCGTGCCCACCGGAATCCCCCAGGTACCTGAGTGCGTGTAGTCGAACGCCTCGCCTGCGGGTAGAGCAAAATAACGCTGCTTCTCGGCACCGTCCGACCAGAAGGGGGCGTTGACCTCAAAGGGCATTACGTGAGCGGCCGGGCGCGCGTCTGCGACGGAGGCGAACAGGCCCGTCTCGGACAGGAGCTGCGGCCAGTCGGCCAATGAGTCGGCCGGCTCGTCCGACGGCACGATGCGGTAGATGCCGCCGTCGAAGCTCAGCACGTAGAGCTCGCCAGCGTCATCCTCACCAAAGGACGCGATACTGCGACCGGTGCGCCGCTCGAGCTGCACTTCGTATCCGCCAGCGTCCCCCCACGTGAGGCTCCACAGGTTGCCCGAGACGTAGTCCCCGTAGAAATAGAGGCCGTCCAGTTCGGGATAGCGGCTGCCGCGGTACACATGGCCACCGGTGATCGAGATGCCGTCGCCGCGGCCATACTCGGCGACGGGTGGGGTATGGGGCGCGGGCGGTGCGAGCTCGACGCCCTTGGCAAAATCGGTCGACGCCTCGTGCGTATTCCAGCCATAGTTGGCGCCGCGCTCGATCAGGTCGACCTCCTCCCAGAGGTACTGCCCGATGTCCGCAGCCCAGAGCGCGCCTGTTTCCACGTCGAAGGAGAAGCGCCAGACGTTGCGCAAGCCATAGGCCCAGATCTCCGGCAGGGCGTCCT
>JBLHKW010000031.1:0-38255 GCA_047618565.1 Planctomycetota bacterium | reverse complement strand
GCCGGGGGGGCCCGGTGCCCCGGCCCCCCCCCCCACGACGCAGCGGCGGCGGAGAGGGCGAAGTCGAGTAGGGAGTTTTTAGGGCGGGCTGCTAGTAAAGCGCAATAGCGGGTGGGGTGCTCAGCGCGTTAAGCCCTGGCCGCGGTGCAGGTTAGGGCCTCGGACCCGCACTCATGAGCAGGGCGGCATACCACTTGCCCTCTGCTTTGCAGACGGCGCGGGGGCGCGTAACTCTCTCTCTATCGGGCAGGATCCCTGCGGCAGGATCTGGTCCCCCGGCCGTCCCCTCCAGCAAGCGAAGGGTTGAGAAGCTGGCCGATTGCGGCCAGCTTCTCAACCCTCCCCTTGACCACCTGCGCGCTACGCGTGGCGCGCTGCTGGATGGTAGGCGTCGGTCGCACCACCGAACTCCTCGCGTGCAATCTCCTGCACCTTGGCGAGCGCCCTCGGATCCGCGATGTCCCCGAAGACGTAGAACTTCCAGAGGTTGCGGTAGGACTGTTCGAGATCTGCCAGGCGCGGGACCCGTTCCGAGTAGTCCGAGAGCGGGCGCAGGCTGTCTTGCTTGGGCCAGCGCACGTGGATGCGCGCTTCCTTGAGCTGCATGCGCTTGGCCGGGCAATAGACGATCAGGTCGAACTCGGAACCGGTGGCAAAGCGCGCGAGGTCGCGGATGCGCTCCTCGGTCGCGCTACGCTCGTCCTCGCCATCGGTGGAGAAAAAACGGCTCACGAGCTGCTCCTGGACGGCCTCGTTGCCATGGCGCGGGAAGACGCAGACGCGTTTGGGTAGACGGCGCTGCTGGAAGCGCTCGGTCAGGCTGAGGATGCGCGCGCGCACCTCCGGACTGGCGCTGGTGGCGCTGTTCTCGAGCAATGTCAGAATCGACGCGTCGGTCTGGTCGTACAGGTCGTCCTCCGCGATGCCGCCCGCGCTCACGGCCAGCTCGACCGCACGCGCGATCAAGGCCCCGGCTGCGACCTTCGCATGGTGGTAGTAGACGCGTTCAGAGAAGTAGTAGCGCGCCTCGAGCATGCGCACGATCTCCGACAGGATGTCCTCGCGCAGGAGGTCGTGCTTGGCCAGGTCGATGTAGAGATTGCCGCTGGCGCGGTCGATCTTGAAGTAGCTCGTGACGCGCGGATCCACCTGCAGGTGCAGGCCGGTGAAGTAGGCGTCGCGCGCGAGGTAGTCCAGGATGTCCGCGGCGATGGTGCCGGAGATGAGCTGGCTCCAGTAGGCCGGGATGGCCTGGCGGCCGGGCTCGGTAGGTCCGCCGGAGACCAGGATGCTGAGCACATCGTCGCGCACGCCGAGGTCGTCGAGCACGCGCCCGATCTCGGAGCCACGCGCGAACATGCGCTCGAAGCGGTAGGCGCTGTCGTGGCGCGAGAACAGGCCACCCTGGTCCTCGATGTTGTGGCCGAAGGGGATGTGGGTGATGTCGTGCACCAGGGCCGCGATGCGGATGACGCGCGCCTCCTCGTCACTGATCGCGATCGTGGCGGCCGGGTCCAGCTCGAAGGACAGGTTGACGGACTCGATCATGCGCTGGGTCATGTGGACCGAGCCGACCGAGTGGTCGAAACGCGTGTGCAAGGCACCCGGATACACGAGATAGGCCGTGCCGAGCTGACGCACGCCTCGCAATCGCTGCATCTGGGGTGTGTCGAGGACGCGCATCTCCTCGTGCGTCAGGTACACATCTCCGTGTACCGGATCGCGCATCACGCTGTAGCGTTTTCGGCCTGCCATGGACTCTTCTTTCGACCTCTCCGGGCTTACTGGAACCGCGTACTATACCGGCGCCCATGTGCGCTGAACATCCTCACCGGTCGCATCGAGTCCTGGCCCTTGAAGCATGGCTGGGCGGCAGCCATGCCAGCTTTCTGGAGGCCTGGCAGCGCCATTCGGAGCACGAGGTTCAGGTCGAGGGCCTGGCCCCGCGACACTGGAAGTGGCGGCTGAGCGCGAGCGCCTGGGAATTCGGGCGCCGCATCGGGGATGACACGCCCGCGCCCGACCTGCTCTTCGTGACCGACTACGTCGACCTGTCACAGCTCGCAAGCTTCCTGCCACGCGCCTGGTCGCGCATCCCGCGTGCCCTGTACATGCACGAGAACCAGCTCACCTATCCGGTCGATGAAGGCGCGCCCGTTGACACGAGCTGGGGCTTCAAGAACATCCTGTCGTGCCTCGCCGCCGACCGGGTGGTCTTCAATTCAGAATTCCACCGACGGGAGTTCGCCGAGGCGTCGGACGCGCTCCTGCGGACCCTGCCGAAACCCAATCCGCGCGCCGAGCTGGCCGAGGTGCTGGCGCGGGCGGCGATCGTGGGGCCGGGAATCGACTGGGAAGAGATCCCGCTGGGTCCGGGCGCAGGAGCGGGCAGCCCCCTGCGCGTGCTGTTCAACCACCGCTGGGAACACGACAAGGATCCGGCCGCCTTCCTGACGGCCATCGCCGCGCTGCGGGACGCGGGCCAGCCCGTGGAGATCGTGGCCCTCGGCCAGGACTTCTCGCGGGTGGATGCGACCACTGCCGCCCTGCTCGAGCAGCTCTCCGACTGCATCGCCCGGCGCGGCTTCGTCGAGGATCGCGCTGCGTACCTGGACCTGCTCGGGACCTGCGATGTGGTCGTCTCGACGGCACGGCACGAGTTCTACGGCATCTCCATTCTCGAGGCGCTGGGCGCGGGCTGCACACCGCTCGTACCATTGAGGTTGGCGTACCCGGAGATCCTGCCAGCGGAGCTGCGAAGCGCAGGCCTCTACACGGACAGCCGTGAGCTGGTCAAACGACTGAGCGCCCTGGCCCATGACCCGGGCGCTCTGCGAACGCCGGCGGGACGCTCTCGAATCAGGGCCGCGGTGCGGCCGCTCGGCAGCGAAGGTACTGCACGCAAGCTCGACCAGATCGTGTCAGGCCTCACGACGGGTCACGCCTGACCCGTTACCGCGCCGAGCACGGCGGATTGTGTTCGAAACGGGACCTCGAGACCCGTATAGCTGGTGCCTTCACCCCGTTGTGGAGATCCCCTGCCATGTTCAGATTGCCCAGCGTCTGCGTCCTGCTCGCCCTGTTCTGCACGAGCTGTCAAACGAGAGGTTCGAATCGCGCCGGCTTCGGCGACATCTCGGTGACGATCGATGGCGGGATGCGCGCCAACCTGGGTGCGCCGGCGCCGGACTTCACCCTGCCCGACCTGAACGGTGAACGGGTCCGGCTGTCGGATTTCGGTGGGCGCCGCGTGGTGCTCGAGTGGTTCAACCCCGAGTGTGCGGCGGTCGCCTACGCCTACAAGAAGGGCCCACTGGCCACGATGGCCAAACGCTGGGCGCGCGAGGACGTGGTCTGGCTGAGCATCAACTCGAGCGGGCCGCACATGCCGGGTTCGGGCGTGGAGAAGAACATGCAGATGGCCCGGGACTACGGCATCGAGCACCGGGTCTTGATGGACGAAACCGGCATCGTCGGGCGAGCTTACGGAGCAAAAACAACGCCCCACATGTTCGTTATCGGCGTGGATGGCACTCTCGTGTACAGGGGAGCCCTCGACAACGCTCCATCCGGGCATCTGCAGGAAAAGCTCCCCAACAATTACGTGGAAAACGTCCTTAACAGCCTATCCTCCACCTCCCTGCCGATTATTCCCAAAACCGAGCCATACGGCTGCAGCGTCAAGTACGCCCGCTAGAACACAGAGAAACCAAAGCCATGATTAACAAGATCACCGCCGCCCTGGGACTGGGGCTCGTCCTCACCGTCGCCATCGCCGCGGCGCCCGTCAGCCAGACCGCCACCAAGAAGGCCGGCATGACGGGGACGAGCGTGACCACCACGACGCCCGGCGCCATCGCCGCTCAGGTGCCGTTCTACCCGCTCCAAAAATGCGTCGTCAGCGGCGAGGCCCTGGTCGCCGGTGAGATCACCGACGTCGACCACGAGGGTCGCCTGGTGCGCCTCTGCTGCAAGATGTGCACGCGTCAGCTCGAGAACGATCCGGCCGCGATCATCGCCAAGCTGGATGCGGCCGCCATTGCCGCGCAGATGCCCTTCTACCCGTCCGAGAAATGCCTCATCAGCGATGAAGCACTCGGCTCCATGGGCGACGCGATCGACATGGTCCACGAAGGCCGTCTCGTGCGCCTCTGCTGCGACGGCTGCGTCAAGTCCTTCAAGAAGGACACGGCCAAGTACTTCGCCACGATCGACCGCGGCATGATCGCCGCGCAACTCAAGACCTACAAGGCGACGACCTGCCCCGTCAGCGGCGAGCCCCTGGGCGACGGCGCGGTCAACCACCTGTACGGCACCACGCTCGTGCGCACCTGCTGCGAGAAGTGCACAGGCGCGGTCGACAAGGACCCGGCCAAGTACCTCATGAAGGTCGCGTCCGCCAAGTAAGTCGATCGGCCCGGACTCCGGGCCACCCGATCTGACCCACAGGGGCCGCTCGTCGAACTCGACGAGCGGCCCTTTTTCGTGCACCAGCTACCCGGTGCGAATGGCCACGAACCCAGGCCTTTCCGCGACCCGCAGCCTGTGTCGATCCGGCAAGCTGCTGGAAGAGGCGGTGGCAAAGGGGCTACCCTCTGCAGCATGTGGTCACGCATCCTGATCTGGGTTCTTCTCCTCGCTCCGATTGCCGTCGCTCAAGAGCAGGCGACCGAGGCGCCGCCGCAGACGCCGGCCGATGCGCCGGCGCCGGAGATCACGCCGATACGCCGCTCTCTGAACACGCTCGCGATACTCCAGCGCGACCGCGGCGATCGACAGGCGAAGCTGAAGGATATCGAGCGCAAGTACGCAGCGAGTCAGGTCCAGGAAGAGCGCATGGCGCTGTTCGAGGAGGGGCGCGAGATCAAGCGACAGCTGGACCAGGTCACCTACGACTACGAGACCATCGCCACCGGCGTCGATGTGCGCAGCTTCGATATGGCACCGACGGATGCATTCGACCTGCCGAGCGAACTCGAGAGGCTCGTGCAGCCGCTGGTCGAGGAGCTGAAGGATGCCACGGCGGCACCGCGGAATATCGAGCGGCTGCGCTCCGACCTGGAAGCGCTCGAGGCGAAGGAGCAGACCGCCAAGGAAGCGCTCGCGAGTCTCGAGACCCTGATCGCAGCGCTCACCCCCGAGGACTCGGACGGGCTGAACGCCGGGCTCGTCGAAGCACGCAATGCCTGGCAGATACGCATCGCGGATCTGCATCGAATGCGCTCCGTGGCCCGCTTCCAGCTCGACGCGCACCTTGCCAACCAGGTCTCGGTCCTCGAGTCGACACGCACTGTGCTCTCGAGGTTCTTCCGTACGCGCGGACTGAACCTCATTCTCGCGATCGCAACCTTCCTCCTGATCCTGATCGTACTGCGCGGTGCCTACCGCGGGTTGCTGCGGCTGATCCAGAAGAAGACGAACAACCAGCAACCGATCTACGCGCGCGTGCTGAACGTCCTGTACGTGATGCTGACGGGCTTCGTTGCCCTGGGGGGCGCTCTGCTGGTGCTGTACGCGACAGGTGACTGGGTCCTGCTGGGTGTCATCATCGCCTTCCTCGTGGGCCTCGCCTGGGCCGGAAAGACGGCGGTCCCTCTGTTCATGGAACAGGGTCGGCTACTGCTCAACCTGGGCACCGTTCGTGAGCGCGAACGTGTAATGATCGACGGGATCCCCTACCGCGTGTCGAAACTCTCGTTCTACACGCTCTTCTCGAACAGCGAGCTCGCCGGTGGCGTGCGCCGCCTGCCCCTCGCGGACCTGAGCCGCATGCGCTCACGCACCAGCTCGAGGAACGAGATCTGGTTTCCGACCAAGCGGCACGACTGGGTGATCTTGTCCGATGGAGTCCGCGGCCAGGTCATCCACCAATCCCCCGATTCCGTGCAGCTCGAGCTCATGGGTGGCAGCCACGTCACCTATCGCACGGCGGATTTCCTCGGCCTCGCGCCACGCAACCTCTCCCGAGGCTTCCGGGTCTCCCAACGCTTCGGCGTCGACTACCAGCACCGCACGATCGCCACCACCGAGGTGCCGCGCATTCTCACCGAGAACGTGCGTGCGGGTCTCGAAGAGCAGTTTGGCAGCGGCAACGTCAGACGCCTCAAGGTCGACTTCCTCGAGGCCGCAGCGTCGTCACTGGATTACAGCGTCCTGGCCGACATGGGAGGTTTCGTGGCACGCGACTACGAGGCCATATCACGCGCCATCCAGCGCCTGTGCGTCGAGACCTGCAATGAGATGGAATGGACCATCCCGTTCAAGCAGGTCATGTTGCATCGGGCCGAAGAGGCCGAAGAGGCCACGAATTAAAGAAAGCGGACGCCACATTTGTGGCGTCCGCTTTCTTTGCTCGACCGGCACCCCGTGGGCGCAGGGCTCTTCGCGCCCCAAGCATCCGGAGCACTCTATCAACAGCCTCCTAGACCTTGGTGGCGATGGCGCGCAGTTCCTCGGCCACCAGGTCGCCGACCTCGGTCGTCGGGTGCACGGCGGTGCCCACGCCCTTGATGCGGCCGCTCTGGAGCAGGTCGATGACCGCGCGCTCGATGGCGCTGGCCGCGGTCTTCTCACCCAGGTAATCCAGCATCATCGATCCGGCGAGGATGGCAGCCACCGGGCTCGCGACGTTCTTGCCCGCGTGCTTGGGAGCCGATCCGTGGATGGGCTCGAACAGGCTGACCTTGCCCGGGTGGATGTTCCCGGATGCCGCGATGCCCATGCCACCCTGAACCATGGCTCCCAGGTCGGTGATGATGTCGCCGAACAGGTTCGGGGTGACAGCTACATCGAACCACTCCGGGTTCTTGACCATCCACATGCATGCCGCATCGATGTAGGCGTGCTCGGTCTTGATATCCGGGTACTCCGCGGCGACCTCTGCGAAGGTCCGCGTCCAGATATCGTGGGCGCGGATCGCGTTGGCCTTGTCGATCAGAGTGACCGTCTTGGCCTTGTTGCGCGCGCGACACAGCTCGAAGGCGTAGCGCACGGCGCGCTCAACGCCACGGCGGGTGTAGACCATGGTCTGGGTCGCCACCTCATCGATCGTCTTCTTGTGCACGAAACCGTACATGCCTGCGTAGGCACCTTCGGTGTTCTCACGGATGATGACCATGTCGACGTCGTCGAGGCCCTTCCCCTTGAGCGGGCACAGCTCCTCGGCGTAGAGCTTGATCGGGCGCAGGTTGATGTAGAGATCGAGCTCGAAGCGCATCTTCGCGATGATGCCGAACTCGATCAGGCCAACGGGCAGCCGCGGATCCCCGATGGCGCCCAGATAGATGGCGTTCATCTGCTGGACCTCGGAGAAGGCCGCGTCCGGGAAGATCTCCTTGGTCGCGAGGTAGTGCTCGCTACCGAAGGGGTAGACGGTCTTCTTCAACGAGAAGCCGAAGATCTCGGAGGCCAGATCGACGACCTTCATGGCCTCGGTGGTCACTTCGGGTCCGATGCCGTCGCCGGCCACTGTCGCGATGTCGTACTGCGTCATGATGGTCTCTGGAAAACATGGGCGCGCTCAGCGCACCGGTGGAGTCACGCGGTCTGCGTGGCCCGGAACATTCCGGGACGGTAGGCCACGATGTGCCCCGCGATCGCGCTCGCGGCGACCGTCAGGGGTGAGGCCAGATAGAGCTGGCCGGGGCCACTGCGCCCCGTGAAATTTCGGTTGATGGCGCTGACAGTGACCTGGTCGGCGTTGTCGGAGACGCCCGGTCCGCAGCCAATGCAGGCTCCGCAGCCGGGCTGGATCAGCTCGACCCCGGCGCGCTGAAAGATGTCCATGTAGCCCTTTCCCAGCGCGTACGCCTGGACGCTGGCCGATCCGAACTGGATGTACATACGCACGCCGTCCGCCACCTTGCGATCGCTCTCGAGCGCGTCGCGCAGGACGCGTGCGTAGAAATCGAGGTCGTGCTCCTTGCCCGCCGTGCACGAACCGCCGTAGGCGATGTCGATGCGCACTTCGCCCAGGTCCGAGATCGACTTGCCGTAGGTCGGATCGCCGGGCTCGGCCACGCTGGGTTCGATCGCGCCAAGGTCGATACCGTGCACGCCGCCGTCGTAATGCGCGTCGGGATCGGGTGCAACGAAACGTTGCTCAAGGGCCGCGCTCTGGTCCGATCCGCGACGCTCAACGAGCCACTGCAGGGTGAGCTCGTCCGCCTCGCAGATGCCCGAACGTGCCGAGCACTCGGTCGCCATGTTGGTCAGCGTCGCGCGTTCGTCCATGGACAGGCTCGCCAGGCCAGGCCCGCCGAACTCCATCACGCGGTTGAGCGTATCCTCGCGCTTGGCGAAGGTGTCCAGGATATGCAGGATCACGTCCTTGGCGGTGCATGCGGCCGTCAGCGCTCCGTGCAACTCAAAGCGAATCGACTCCGGCACACGGACAAAGGTGAACCCGGAGTAGATCAGCGCCGCGTACTCCGTCGCCCCCACGCCCCAGGTCAGGGCGTTGTTGCCGCCGCCCATGCAGGTGTGCGAGTCTGTGGCCTGGACGAAGTCGCCCGGGTCGACGAACTCCTCGCGTGCGACCTGGTGGCAGATCCCGGGGGATACGCCGTCCTTGGCGGAGTAGTCGCGCACACCCGTGTGGTCCTGAAACTCGTTCTGGATGCGCCGCAAAGTCTCGATCTGATCGACGAAGGGCGCCATGCGCTTCACGCCGGTGGCGTAGAGCAAGTGATCTTCGAAGACCGCAAACTTGGCCGGGTTCTTCACCTGGTAGTCCGCGCCGTACTCCTCGGCCAGGAAGTGATGTACCTGCGCCGTGGTGAACTCGTGGCTGTAGCCGGCGTCGACCTTGACCAGACACACATCACCGGGCTTCACGTAGGCGGATTCGGCGCCCACGCCATCCAGCTTCGCGGCCAGGATTTTCTCGCCCATCGTCATCGGGCGCGCCTCGGTCGTGTGCGCGGGCAGCTCCACTTCCTTCTTCGCGTAACGGGCAGCGAAGGGGAACAGGCCGCCGGACTCGAGGATCACACGCGTGACCGCGTCGAAGTGCGAGGTGAACTCGGAGAGCGGGATCTCCTCGCCCGCCTGCAGGCGCTCGAGCTGGGCGTATGTGCCCATCAGCTGGCCCAGGTTGACGTTGTTGAGCTGATGGATGGGCGCGAAGGAGTGCGCGATGATGAGCTCGACGCCGGACCATCTCTCAGCCTGCGGAGCCGTCTCGCGGCTCGAACCGGTGCCCTTGCGCTGGCCCGAGACGATCACCTCGAAGCCACCGTCCATCAGGGCGCGGGTGCCGAAGACACGCTCGCCGTCCCCGTCCAGGAGACCGGCGTAGGCGTCAAGCGCGATGTCCGCGGGCCGATGCCGGAAGCAGACCCACGCGGGCGTCATGACGTCCGTGTTGATGTCGTCGAGCAGGTCGGCCGGGTCGACCGCGCTCATGCTGAGGTCCAGTTTCCCGGCCAGCTGCTCGGAGATCTGCGCCAGGTCCTTGGTCAGGAACAGGACGCGCTTCTCGGGCGAGAGCGCCACCACGCGGGAGCCGTCAGCCTTGGTGCGAATCAGGGAGTTCATTCTGGGCTCGATTCAGATCTGTGAGTTCTCGATCAGCATCGCGATGCCTTGACCGCCGCCGATACAGGCCGAAGCTACGCCAAAGCGCTTGGAGGTGCGCTGCATCTGATACATGAGGGTCAGGATCAAGCGCGTGCCGGTAGCGCCCAGGGGATGCCCCAGGCTGATGGCCCCGCCGTTGACGTTGCAACGCTCGCGGTCCAGCTCGAGCTCCTTCTCACAACCCAGGTACTGGGCCGAGAAGGCCTCGTTGATCTCGAAGTAGTCGACATCTCCCACGCCCAGGCCAGCCTGGTCGAGCAGCTTGCGAATGGCCGGCACCGGACCGATCCCCATCTCGGTCGGATCGACGCCGACGTAGCTCCAGCCGCGAACGAAGGCCATCGGCTTCAGGCCATCCGCGCTGGCACGCTCGGCCGTCGTGAGCAGCACGGCCGCAGCCCCGTCCACGATGCCGCTAGCGTTGCCGGCCGTGACCGTGCCTTCCTTGCCAAAGGCGGCGCGCAGCTTGGTGAGGCCCTCGATGGTCGTATCGGGCCGGATGTGATCGTCCGTATCGACGACGACGTCCTTGCGGCGCACCTGGATCGTCACGGGCGCGATCTCCTCGCCGAAACGCCCGGCCTTCACGGCCGCGGCACCGAGCATGTGACTGCGCAGTGCGTACTCGTCTTGCTCCGACCGACCGATATCCAGCCGCTTGGCGATCTTCTCCGCCGTCTGGGCCATGAACAGCCCACCGACGGGATCCTGCAGGCTCGCGAAGAGCATGTCCTGCATCTCGGGTGCCTTGCCGAAGGGGAAGCCCTGGCGCGCACCGTACATCACGTAGGGCGCCTGACTCATGTTCTCCATCCCGCCCGCGAGCACCGTGGTGGCCTCGCCCAGCTGGATCATCTGAGCCCCATTCACGATCGACTGGATGCCCGAACCGCACAGACGGTTGACGGTCAGCGCCGGCGTGGCCTCGGGCACACCGGCCTTGAGCCCCACGTGCCGCGCGCCATAAATAGCGTCGAGCGAGGTCTGCAGGGCGTTGCCCATCACCACGTGGTCGACCGCGTCCGCGGACACGCCCGAACGCTCGAGCGTAGCCTTCGCAGCGTGTACGCCGAGGTCGATCGCACTGATGTCCTTGAACTTTCCGAATCCGGGTGTGCCGACGTACTCACACATCGGCGTACGGGCTCCGTTCACGATCACGATGTCTTGACTCATTGATTAGGTCCTCTTCGACCTCGGTGACTCTGGGTGATTGGGGGCGCGCGCCTGCCAGGCCGCGCTACTTGCCCTGGAACTTGGCGGGCCGTTTTTCAAGGAAGGCGGCCATGCCCTCGCGCATGTCCTCGGTCGTCGAGGCCAGCCCGAACATGTCGCACTCCATGATCTCGCCTTCATGCAGGCTGCCGTCCATGCCCCGCGAGATCGCCTCCATGCCGAGCCGCAGGGCGATCGGCGCGCGAGACATCAGTGTCTTCGCAAGCTTCAGGGTGCCCTCTTCGAGCTCTTCGGGGGCGAACAGCCGGTTGACGACGCCCACGCGATGGGCCTCGTCGGCGGACATGATGTCTCCCGTCAGGACCCACTCGCGCGCGACACCCGGACCGGCGATGCGCGCCAGACGCTGCGTGCCGCCATAGCCAGGAATGATGCCAAGGCTCACCTCGGGCAGACCCAGGCGCGCGCTCGTCGACGCTGTGCGCAGGGTGCACGCCAGGGCCAGCTCACAGCCACCGCCGAGCGCAAAGCCATTGATCATCGCAATCGACGGCTTGCCCAGCTGGTCTAGCCGGTCCAGGGTCTTCTGCCCGTAATTAGCCTTATCCTTGGCCTCGAGCGCCTTCATCTTGGCCAGTTCATTGATGTCGGCGCCGGCCACAAAGGCCTTCTCGCCGGAGCCCGTCAGGATCAACGCGCGTACCGTGTCATCTTCCCGGACGGCATCGAAGGCGTGCGCCAGCTCGCCAAGCGTCTGGTGATTGAGCGCGTTCATCACCTTGGGGCGATTGATGGTCACGCGCGCCAGGCCGTCGGTCACGTCGTAAAGGATGTTCTCGTAGCTCACAGGATGCTCCCAGTTGCCGTTCAGGCGTCTTGAATGGTGATGTTGCGGATCGCCACGGGCTCGACCGGGCGCGAGCCCTCGTCGTTACCGCCGCTGGCCGGTTCGCGCTCTGCATTGGCGATCGAGTCGAGTGCGTCCAGGCCGTCGACCACGCGTCCGAAGGCTGTGTACTTGTTGTCGAGGAAACTGGCCTCACCGTGACAGACGAAGAACTGGCTGCCGGCCGAGTTCGGATCCGCCGAGCGCGCCATGCTCAGCACGCC
Source organism: Planctomycetota bacterium (assembly GCA_047618565.1). GTDB lineage: Bacteria > Planctomycetota > UBA1135 > UBA1135 > JBLHKW01. Next base: position 26,390 of record JBLHKW010000031.1, on the reverse strand, counting down.
ACGCTCATGGTGGACGTCGTTGAATTCGGCGTCGATCGCGTAACCCGGGCCGCCCGTTCCCCAGCTGCGGGGATTGTCCGTCTTGGTGTTCGGGTCGCCGCCCTGAATCATGAAACCCGGGATCACGCGGTGAAAACGTGTACCGTCATAGAAGCCCTCACTGGCTAGCTTCAGGAAGTTCTCCACGTGCTTGGGCGCCTTGTCGGTCAGGAACTCGACGGTGATATCGCCGGCATCGGTAGCGAGGACGGCTCGTACTTTGTTCGATTCGTTGGTCATTTCCGAGTGTCTATCTGGTTGGTTGTGACGGCCGCTCAGTCTTCGCTGAGCGAACCGGTCTTGGCCTTGACGATGATCGCCTTCTCGACGATCTGATCCACCGGCGGCAAGTGCGACCGCGGGTCGCTGATCCGGAATTCAGGGTCACCGGAGTGGACGATGCGGTCGACCACATCCAACCCCCAGAGGACCTTGCCGAACGCGCTGTACTGCCCATCCAGGTGCGTGGAGGGCGCGTGCACGATGAAGAATTCGCAAGCGGCCGAGTTGATGTCGTTCTCCGAACGCGACATCGAGAGAACGCCGGCCTCGTGCTTGCGGTCACTGAACTCGGCGTTGACGGTGCGCGGGGCTGTGGCGCCACTCTGCGCGCGTCCGCCCTGGATCATGAACGACGGGATGACACGGTGGAAGAGCGTGCCGTCGTAGAAGCCCGTGTTGCAGAGGTCCAGAAAGTTGCGCACGTGGTTTGGAGCCACGCCCGGCCACATGTCGAGCCAGATGACCCCGCGGCTCGTGCGCAAGACGACCTGGTAGTCGACCAGCTGCTCGAGCGGCAACTCCATGAAGTCGATGCCCTGCTCGGCGGCCTCGAACACGCGTACATTGGTAGCCTCGGCTTTCTCGCCGCCGAAGCTGAGCCTGAAGCCCTTGTGCGCGCCTTCGAACTCGGCCTCCAGGCTGGGAGCCAGGTCGAACTCGATGGTCAGCTTGGCGCCGGGCTCGAGGCGCAAGACGATGGTGTCGTCACGTTTTCCGAGTGGGCGCCCGTTGAACACGAACGCAGCCGGCGTCAGCGACCAGACCGGCAGGTCGATCGGTGTGTCCTGGGGAATATTGACCTCGACGACCACCGTGTAGGGCTCGCCTTCCACGTAGAAGTCGGGCGCCCGGTGGCTGAACGCCGGCGCCTGAACGCTGGCCAGGCAAACGAGCAGAGCGCTGATCATTGACGCTTGTCCCCATCCCACTTGTAGAAGCCCTCACCCGTCTTGCGACCGAGTTTCTTCTCGGCCACCATACGCTTGAGGATCTCCGGAACAGCAAAAGCCGGCTCCTCGGGATAGCGTTCACACCACCCCTCGAGGATCGACAGGGTTGTATCGAGCCCGACGTAGTCGGTCAGCGTGATCGGCCCCATGGGGTGCCCACAGCCGAACTGCATGGCCGCGTCGATGTCTTCCTTGCTCGCGTCTCCGCGCTCGAGCATGAGCAGCGACTGAACCATGTAGGGCACGAGCAGGCGGTTGACGACGAATCCGGGGGTGTCCTTGCAGGAGACCGGAACCTTGCGGCAGGCCTCGCCGAAGGCGCGCGTCGCGGCGAAGACGTCCTCGTCTGTCGCGTCGGTACGCACCACCTCGACCAGCCGCATGAGCTGAACCGGGTTGAAGAAGTGCAGGCCGACCATGCGCTGCGGACGTCCGGAGGCGACGCCCATCTCGCTGATCGGGAAGGAGGATGTGTTGGAAGCGAAGATCGTCTCGGGCTTGCAGACGGCTCCGAGCTTGGTGAAGAGTTCCTTCTTCACATCGAGGTCTTCGACGATGGCCTCGATCACCAGGTCGCAGTCGGCCAGGGCGGACATGTCGACCGACGGCTGGATGCGCCCGAGCACGTCCGCGACAAAGGGTGCTGCGGCGTCCGCGTCGAGCTTGCCCTTCTCGACCATCTTCTGGGCCAGCTTGTTCAGGCTCTTGTCGATGCGCGCGAGACCTCGGTCAAGAGCGCCCTGATCCGTCTCGAAGGCCACAACGGTGCAGCCACCCTGTGCGGCAACCTGCACCACACCGTGCCCCATGAGTCCACAACCGACGACGCCAACCTTCTGAATCTTCATCTAGTTTCCTGCTCCTTGATTGGCCTTCGCGGCCTGGCTGAACACCTGCTGAATTTTGAACCCGTCGTGACGGCTCACGGCGCACTGCTGTGGAACGCCGTCGCCAGCCCCATCCCACCTGAGATGCAGAGCGTGGCCAGTCCGTGCGCCGAACCGCGCCGGCGCATCTCGTGCAAAAGAGTCGTGACGATGCGCGTGCCCGTTCCGCCGATCGGGTGCCCGAGGGCGATCGAACCGCCGTTGACGTTGAGCCGTTCCGGCGGCAACTCCAACTCACGGTCGCACGCAATCACCTGGGCCGCAAAGGCCTCGTTCAGCTCGATAAGGTCGTAGTCGCCCACGCCAAGACCATTGGCCTGCTCGAGACTGCGCACTGCCGGAACCGGGCCCACGCCCATGATCTTCGGGTCGACGCCGGCCTGGCGCGTCTCGCCCACATAGGCCAGGGGCTCGAGCCCCAGGCGCGCGCATAGCTCCTCGGACATGAGCATGACCGCGCTGGCTCCATCGGTGATACCGGAGGAATTGCCCGCCGTGACCGTCCCGTCGGCGCCGCCGAAGACAGGCCTGAGCTTGGCCAGGCCCGCGAGGGTCGAGTCCGCGCGCGGATGCTCGTCGGCCGTGATGACCACGCCGGGCTTGCCGCGCTTCCCGGGCAACTCGACGGGGACGATCTCGTCGGCGAACCGTCCGGCCTCGATCGCTGCCTGGGCATTGTGCTGACTCTTCAGCGCGAAGGCATCCTGCTCATCGCGACCGATATCGAGCTCGCGCGCGAGGTTCTCAGCAGTGTCCCCCATCACCATGTCGGCCAGCGGACACATGAAACCATCTTTGTACATTCCGTCGGTCAGCTCGGCGTGTCCGAGGCGATATCCACGGCGCATGCGCGGCAACATGAACGGCAACCCGCTCATGCTCTCCGTTCCGCCAGCGACGACCGCCTGATTCCTGCCGAGCCGGATCGAATCAGCGCCGAGGGCTAGCGACTTCAGGCCGGAGCCGCATGCCATGTTGATGGTGGTCGCGGGAACCTCTTGGGGAATACCCGCGCGCACACTCACCTGGCGCGCCACATTCGGCCCACCCCCCGCCTGACGACCGTTCCCGAAGAAAACCTCGCCGATCGGCAGGTCCGCTCCGTTGCTGGCAGCGCGCGCACGCCCGAGGAGCTCCGCCACGACCGCCGTGCCGATGTCGGCGGCCGACAGATCCGCGAAGGAGCCTAGAAAGCGTGCGATCGGTGTGCGCAGTGCGTGCGTCACCACGACGCGCGGCTGGGTCGTTGCGTTGGGAGTTAACATGGATACGACTGGGGTCTGGAACCCGCGTGAATCGGGGTGCTCTTCCGGGCCGCTGTGACTGGCCTGCCACGTCGAACAGTCTGGAAGGGCCGCGCTGCGGGCCTCGACGACGGGCTGCAGGGGCCGCCGGCGGGCCAGCCCCCCCGACGACCGTCGATCGGCCCTGGACTGCGAGACCCCGCCCCGCCCTGACCCACCCTGAATCGGATTTGCGGCAAACAGAATAGGCGGCGTAGGGGCCAGGATCAAGCGCAGAGCATCCCCCATAGGAGCTTGGTGTGCCTTGTCGACGCCAAAAGTGCATAATGGGCGCTCGGCGACGACCTACGGCCATCCGGCGCTCCGTGGGGAACGGCCGCATCGAGGCAAGCGCCCAGCGCGGGCCGGCGATGCGGGTGGACCCGTTGGGACCCTGGCAGGGCCCGCTCACGCCCCTACAAGCCCGCCTGGGCCAGCCCCACCTTGAATTCCGACCCCAGCAAACACGACGCGCCGCGTCCGCCAGCGTCGCAGCCCGCGGCCCGCAGCCGGGCAGCAAGCGAATCGGCCCGCCGCTTCGACGTGCTCCTGAGCCTGCTTCAGGACGATTCGCCCGTCGTGCTGGCCGAGGTGCGTTCCCAGTTCCTGAGCGCGGGTCGCGCGGGAGAGCAGGCCCTGCGCCGCGCGGTGCGCTCGGGCTCCGCCCATCAGCGCGGCCGTGCGCGCCAGTTGCTGCTCGTGCTCGACCGCCGCCGGGTTGTGCGGCGCCTGATCCGTCGCGTGAGCGCCGGAGTCGACCTCGAGCGCGGGTTGTTCCTGCTCGACAACTACTGGTCACCGGGCCTCGACGTGCGCCCTTACCGCAAGGCCCTGGACGCAATGGCCAACATGGTCCAGCGCGAGGCGGCCCGCCGAAGTCCCGGAATCGAGCGCGCCCATGCGCTCGTGCACGTGCTGTCCAAAGAGATGGGTTTCTGCGGCGCCACCGACGACTTCCACCATCCCGACAACATTTTTCTCGGGCGCTCGATCGAACGCCGACGCGGGATGCCCCTGACCCTGTGCGCGATCTTCGCATTCGTCGCACGCCGCGCGCAGATCAAGACATCTCTGCTGCCGTTCCCGGGCCACATCCTGCTGCGCTTGCACCATGGCCCGCGGCCATCCGACACCTCGATCGTCGATCCCTTCGGCGGTGGCCAGATCCTCGCCGAGAAACAGTGCCTGGCCTACATCGACCAGCATGGCCTCACGTTCCGGCCGGAGTGGCTACGGCCGGCTTCGGCCGCCGATCTGTTCGAACGGCACGTGCGCAATCTGCGCCAAAGCTGCCGTGCACGGGGTCGATTCGCCGAAGCGCGCGAGCTCGAACTGGTCCTGCGCGCAACCGCGGATTCCGACCAAACAGGCGCAGCGCTGCGCTGATCCAGTGAATCAAGTTCCGGATCACTGGCCGCCGGAGGGCGCCACAAGCACCAGCACCGTGCCGATGTTCCCGCTGCCGCAGGTCGTGCTGTTCCCGCGACAGCTGATGCCGCTGCACGTCTTCGAGCCACGTTACCTGCAGATGATAGAAGACTCCCTGGATGGGCCGGGGCGCCTGATCATCGCCACGATCCAGGAGGGGCAGGCGGACATTGAGGACACGCCGCCGGCCGTGCTGCCCGTGGCCGGCCTGGGAGAGATTGCCCGCCATGACCGATTGGACGACGGGCGCTTTCTGATCTGGGTGTTTGGACTCGCGCGCGTGCGGCTGCTCGAGGTCGACAGTGAGCACAGCTACCGACTGGCGGAATGCGAAGCACTCGAAGAGACGATCCCATCAAAGGGCGATGAGATGCGACTACGCCCCAAATTGGTCAAGGCGATCGTCTCCCGCAGCGACAAGATGTTGAAGCTCCCACCCGACGTCCCGATCACGTTGTTGACAGACCTGCTCGCGCAACGCATGCATCTTCCGCAGAGCTCGATGGCGGGCATCTTCAGCGAGCCCGACACGGTGCGACGAGCGGAACGCGCCATCGCGGCGCACAGGAAGTTCCCGCCCCTGGAACTGCCGCCGGGCGACAACTGATCGCCCCCGGATGGCACGCGTGCCTGCGTGCCCCGAGACCGCCATCGGTCAGGTCCTCGTAAACACCGGAGCGGGCACGGCTGGTGAGCTCGCCCCCTCGAGTTGCGGCTGGATTGGCTCGCAGAAGGTGCCCGGATCGCCGCGGAGTTCGAGGCGCCCGACCTGCTGTGCCGGCCGACGCGGGAATGATGCGCTTCCAGGAGCGTTTCGGGCGACGCAACCGCTCCCCGCTCAGGCTGCAGCGCTGCGTGGGGGGGGGGGGGGTATTTCGTGACCTGCTGCGGCAGATGCCAGACTCGGCGATGCAGGCGGTTTACGTGGGGGCAACAGCGCGCAAGCGGGTGCTCGACTCCGGCGCCAATCAGGCGAACCTATCAGGGCCCTGAAGGCTCGTCGGGCGCGAGGAACTGCTTTGGTGCGCGCATGCTATTTAATAGGCTGACACCATTCCCATGCGCGAGACACCCGAAGAATCAGACCCGTCCGGCCTGGAGTCCTCCGAGGCCCACGCCCGGCTCGTGAGACTCGAGCAATCCTGCAACGAGTTACTCGGAAGCCAGGCGGCCAGATCGGGTGAATCGCTGCCGGCGCAACAGCTCCAGCGCCTGCTCGAGATCTCACGCTCGATGAATCAGATTCACGATCGTGACGGGCTACTATCGTATGTGCGCGACCGTCTACGGGAGTTGTTCGATGCCGAGAACAGCTTCGTCATCATGCTGGACTCGGATCACGGACCGCGCATCCAGTCGACCAACCTGCAGTCACTGAACTCGGACGGCGTCGGAGAGGACCGCGAGCTTCCGATCAGCGAGACGATCCTCAATCAGGTCATCGCGACCCGTCGGCCGTTGCTGATCGACAACACGGCGGATGCCCCCGCGCTGCGCGATCAGCGCAGTGTCCTGCATTACAAGATCGCGTCCGTCCTGTGCGCTCCGCTTATCGTGGACGAGCGCGTGATCGGTGTTCTGCATTTCGACCAGCGTGGCACGCCTGCCCCCTTCTCGACCGACGACCTGCGTCTACTGTCACTGTTCGCGGAACAGGCCGCGACAGCCTTCAGAAACCTCGAGCTGATCGAGCGCCTGAACTTGACCGTGACCGAGATCCAGTCGGTGCAGGCTGCTGTGGTACGCGCGGAGCGCCTCTCTGCTCTGGGCGAGATGGCGGCCGGGATTGCACACGACTTCAACAACATGCTGCTCGTCGCCCTGGGGATGTGCGACCTGCTACTGGCACGTGATGGATTCGACGCGGAGGCGCGCTCGTCGATCGGCACGATCCGTACATGTGCACTGGACGCTGCCAGCACCGTGCGGCGCCTGCTGAACTTCACGCGCGACTCGCAGGAGCAGCCGCCGGGCGAGGCGATCCGGCTCGACAAGATCGTTGCGGAAATGCCCCTCTTCACCCGCCACAAGTGGTGGGACGAGGCACGCAAGCGTGGTGCGACGATCGAGGTCGACCTGCAGATCGATTCGGCCCCGCACGTGCTTGCCGCACCGTCGGAGATCCGGGAGATCATGATGAACCTGATCTTCAACGCTGCCGACGCGATCGAGCGACAGGGCACGATCACGCTCTCCACCGGCGCGCAGGGTGAGCGGGCCTTCATCGCGGTTGCCGACGATGGCGCCGGAATGGACGGTTCCACCCTCGAAAGGGCCTTCAATCCGTTCTTCTCGACCAAGGGAGCACGTGGCTGTGGATTCGGACTGAGCACCTGCGAAGGCATGGCGAAGCGGCTTGGCGGGAGCATCGAGTGCACGACCGAACTGGGTCAAGGCAGTCGCCTGACGCTCTAGCTCCCGCTCGTCGAGGAGCCCACCGATCTGCCTCAACCGGTCCAGCCGACGGCGAAATCGGCCTACACACTGCTCGTCGTAGACGACGACGACCTGGTGCTCAATACGATCGAGCGGCTGCTCGCGGCCCTCGGACACGATGTGACCGCACTCGGAAATCCGACCGATGCGCTGATGGTCCTGCAGGCCGGCGAGTTCGATGCCGTTCTGACTGACCTGGGAATGCCAGGATTGTCGGGCACCGATCTGGCACGCCAGATCCAGGACGCCGGGATGGACCTGCCGGTGATGTTGTTGACGGGCTGGAACCCCGATATGGACACGAACGCCTCGCCGGGAGACGGTGTCGCGCACGTGCTCGCCAAACCCGTGACGCTCGATTCCCTCAAGCGCGCGCTGTCCGTGATCCTCGACCCGAAGTAGCTCGGTCGATCAGGACCCTGCGTCCATCTCGACGATCACCGGCGCATGGTCGGAAGGCTTCTCGCCGTCCCGTTCTTCGCGATCGACATGGATCGCGCGGCAGCTCTTGAGCGCCTCGGGCGACATCAGGAAGTGGTCGATCCGCAGGCCACGATTGCGCGCCCAGCCGCGAGTGCGGTAATCCCACCACGTGTAGTGTTCGCCCTCTTCATGGAAATGGCGGAACACGTCCGTGAGCCCGCACTCCATGATGCGAGCGAGGGCTTCGCGCTCGGGCAGCGAGCACAGGATGCGGTCACGCCACGCATCCGGGTCGTACACGTCACGGTCGTCGAAGGTGATGTTGAAGTCGCCAGTGAGGACCAGTCGCTCTGCATCCGCATAGCGCGTACACACCAACTTGCGCAGGTCCTCGAGCCACCTCAGCTTGTGCTCGTACTTGTCACAGCCGACCTCTTTTCCGTTGACGACGTAGAGGTTCAGGATCTGGATGCCCTGCACACACACACCGAGAACGCGTCGCTGAGCGTCCTCTGGATCGTCCGGAAAACCGTGTACCACGTCGGTCATCTCGGTCCGCGACAGGACCGCGACGCCGTTGTAGGTCTTCTGGCCGAAACACTCGATCGAGTAGCCGAGAGCCTCGATCTCCGCGCGCGGAAACAGCTCATCGACGACCTTGGTCTCCTGCAGGCAGACCACATCCGGCTGACGGCTCTCCAGCCATGCGAGCAGACGCGGTAGGCGAGCCCTGATCGAGTTGACGTTCCAGGTGGCGATCTTCATCACCCGCCAACATCGCCGCCCGGCACCCGCAGCGCGAGCACTATCCCGGACCGCCGCCGCACCCCTCCCCGCCGGGGCAGGCTCACGGATGGCGCTGGACGCCCGGCCCCGGGCCCATGCCGACGAGCCGGATGGCCGATTCGACCCTTTCTCGCCGATTCCCCGCTGATATGGGGCTGGGGACTCCAACCTGGCGGCCGAAACGCCTATCCTCTGGGGCTCATCTTCGCGTAACAGGATCAAAGAACACCAGTGAATCGCCCCCCCCAAAAATCCGGCGGAAGACCCCGTCGGCCCAGATCGACCGGCGCGTCCCGCGTCGAGCCGGCAGAAGCGTTGCACCCGGTCGACGAGGTGCCCGACATCAAGTCCTTCGCCGAGTGGGATCTCGGTGACGCCATCCAGGATGCGATCGCCGCAATGGGTATCGTCTCACCCACGCCCATCCAGGCACTCGCCATCGGTCCCGTGCTCGAGGGCAGGGACGTGATCGCAAAGGCTGAAACCGGAACCGGCAAGACGCTGGCCTTCGGCGCGCCGATGATGGCGCGCATGGATCCGCAGCGATCCTCGGTGCTGGCACTGGTCATGTGCCCGACGCGCGAACTCACGGAACAGGTCTACCGCGTCCTTGAGGATCTCGGACGCGCGAGCAACCTGAGCGTGGCCTTGATCGTCGGCGGTGAGGAGATGCGTCCACAGGTTGACGCGTTGCAGTCCGGCGCTCAGGTCGTGGTCGGTACCCCCGGCCGGATTCTGGACCTGATGAATCAGGGCTTCCTGACCTTCCCGTGGACCGAGTTCGCGGTGCTCGACGAAGCCGACAAGATGCTCGAGATCGGCTTCATCGATGACGTCCGCAAGATCCTCAAGGCGATTCCCGACGAGCGTCAGACGCTGCTGTTCTCGGCGACCTTTCCGCCCAGCCTGCTATCGCTCGCGCGCGAATCGACGAAGAACCCGGCCGAGATCGCCACAGCCAAGGGTCTCGCTACCGTCGACTCCATCCGCCAGTTCTTCATCAAGGTCGATGGTGACCGGCGCCCGCAAGCCCTCGCCAAGCTGCTGAGCGCCAGCAATGAAGAGGACGTGTTCCTCGTCTTCTGCGAACGGCGCACGGACGTCGACCGCCTCCTGCGCTGGATGGAACGTGAACGCTTCCCGGTCAAGGCGCTGCACGGCGGCTACGACCAGGCCTCGCGCTTCCGCGTGATGTCGGCCTTCCGCGAAGGGTCCGTGAAGGTGCTCCTGGCCACGGACGTGGCCTCGCGCGGCCTGGACGTCGATCATGTGTCGCACGTCCTGAACTTCGGCGTGCCGCGCGACATTTCCGACTACACCCACCGTATCGGCCGCACGGGCCGAGCCGGGCGCAAGGGAACGTCGATCACGTTCGTGACGCCCGAGGACGAGCGCAAGTGGAGGGCCTTGATCGGAGGCGCTCCGTGGAGCGTCGAGGAGCTGCAACCAGGAGACATCTCCACCGCGGCGAGCCTGCCCGTTAGCGAGAGCCCCGACCAGCCGGCCCCGGCCGCGAAGCCCCGGAGCAATTCTGCCGCGCGTCGCGACGCCGAGCCGTCGGGTGGCGGCAGAGATCGGCAACAGCGACCTGAACGTGAGGCGCGGGTCGCGGACGACCGCCAGAAGCGAGACGAGCGGAGTCCTGCCAAGGGCGCCAATCGCCCGGCTCCGGCCAGCTCGTCCTTCGGCCTGGGAATCAGTGAACCGGAGCCCGAGAAGCCCAAGCAACGCCAGCGGCCAGAACGCTCGAAGCCGCAGAATGAGCAACCGGAACCGCCGGCGCCCCCGAAGAGTCCCGGACCGAGCGGCTTCGGCGCCGGTCTCTAGCAGGCTAGTCCAATGGGTGGTACCAATCCCTATAACGAGAGCGTCGAGGTCGTCCCTCCGACGCAGAGCTACAAGATCACCTTCCTTCCGATGGATGAGGTGGTCGAGGTCGACCCGAGCGCGCTGCCCTATTCGCGTGAGGGCCTGACCGGTTCGATTCTCGAGATCGCTATCGGCCACGGCATCGATATCGACCATGCTTGCGGCGGCGTGTGCGCCTGCTCGACCTGCCACGTGCTCGTGCGCGCAGGCGCCGACTCATGCCAGCCGGCCAACGAGGACGAGGAAGACATGCTCGACACGGCGCCCGGGCTGGAGATCACCTCCCGGCTCGCCTGCCAGGCTGTCCCCAACGGATCCCAGGACCTTGTTGTGGAGGTTCCCGGCTGGAACCGCAATCACGCCAAGGAACACCATTGATCCACATGCCTGCCGATGGAAGCACGTCTAGCTAATCCCCGCGGCTTCTGTGCCGGCGTCGATCGCGCGATCGAGATCGTCGAGCGTGCCCTGAAGCTGTATGGCGCCCCCGTGTACGTCTTGCACGAGATCGTCCACAACCGGCACGTCCTGGACGATCTGTCGTCACGCGGTGTCGTGTTCGTGCGCGAGCTCAAAGAAGCGCCCGACGGGGCAGTCATGATCTACAGCGCTCACGGCGTCTCGGACGCGGTCGTCGCCGAAGGAGCAGAGCGCAATCTGCGCGTCATCGACGCGACCTGCCCGCTCGTGACCAAGGTGCACGAACAGGCCCAGGCCTACGCCCGCGGTGAGCGTGAGGTGATCCTCATCGGACACGTCGGCCACCCGGAAGTCGAGGGCACGCGCGGCCGCATCCGTGGAAAGGTGCACGTGCTTGCGACGGTCGACGAGGTGAACTCGCTTGAGGTCGATGACCCCAGCCGGCTCGCCTTTGTCACCCAGACCACGCTCTCCGTGGACGACACGCGCGAAGCCATCACGGCCCTGAAGAAACGCTTCCCCGACATCCAGGGGCCGAATCTGAAGGACATCTGTTACGCCACCCAGAACCGCCAGAACGCTGTGCGCGAACTGCTCACCCAGGTGGACATGCTGCTGGTGGTCGGCTCTTCGAATAGCTCCAACTCCAGCCGCTTGCAGGAGCTGGGCCAGCGCTCGGGCGTGCCCTCCTACCTGATCGATGACGCGGATCAGGTCGATCCGACCTGGCTCGACGGCAACAAGAAGATCGGCGTGACCGCGGGCGCGTCAGCTCCGGAAGCCCTGGTGCAGGAGATCCTCGCGCGCCTGGGCACCTTGGGCGTCGAAGCGGTTCATGAGGAACCCGGACAGCGCGAGACGGTCGTCTTCCAGATGCCCGCCGGCCTGACGGACGAATAGCACTCCTGTGATCGAATGATCCGGCGCCGTGACAGCACCCGGATCGCTCGATAGAGGGGATGTCAGCGCGCCCGCGCGAGGCAGGCTTCCGCGTAGTCGATCCCGTCCGGCGTGCGTGAGCCGTGCCACGAGAGGTACTCCCCGTCGACGACCGTGAAGCGCTCGCGTGGAAGCCCGCTGGCTTTGGCCAGCTCATCCAGGTGTTTCGCTTCGAATGGAAAGGGCTCGCTGGCGGCCAGGATCACATCAGGGCTTGCCAGCCCGAGCTCCTCGGCCGAGATCACCGGGTAGCGCTCAGCTCTGTCGGCGAACACGTTGCGGCCGCCAGCGAGGCCTAGCAGCGCGTCGACGAACGTATCCGCATTGACACTCATCCATGGCTTGCGCCATATCAGGTAGGCCCAGGTCACTTCACGAAGCGATGCGGAAGCGCTGCGCACGCGCTGCGCACGCTGCTCGATATCCAGGGCAATCGCGCCGGCCTGTGCGGGGCGCCCCAGGCGGGCACCGACCGCGCGCACGAATGCGGCGGTATCCGCGATGACCTTGGGGAAGCTGACGTGGCAGGCGACACCGGCGCGCTCGAGTGCCTCGGCATCCTCGCGGCGATTCTCCTCTTCGTTGAGGAGCACGATGTCGGGCTTCAGCTCGATGATGCGCGTCACGTCGGGATCCTTGGTCCCCCCCACCGTCTCGATACCGCCGACCTGATCAGCCGGGTGCACACAGAAGGTCGTGATCCCGACCAGGTCCGCGCCACAGCCCAGATCGAAGACAAGCTCCGTCACGCTGGGGCAGAGGGAGACGATCTTCATCGGGCAGTCGTCACGTCCGCATCCGCCATGGGCTCGAAGACAAATCGGCGCCCGTCCCGCCGGACACGCCCGAAGGCCTGCTCGGCGTCGTGGTAGAAGAGCCCGATCCAGTTTCCGTCGGCCGCACGCGCAAGCCACTCACCACGCACGTCAAAGGAACGCAGCACGTCGATGTCGTAGGCCATGATGTAGGGCGGCTGGATGTGATGCCGGGTTGGAACTACATCGGACCAGAAGATCGCGGTCTCGCCCGGCTCGTCTTCGTTCACGGTGATCACCGAGACCCCATCCGAATGGCCGCCCAGCACCGTTGCGCGCAAGCCGGGGAGGATGTCCGTGGCTCCGGAGAAGCCCTCCAGCAGTCCGCGCTCCTCGATGGCGAGCAGGTCGGCCGCGCGGTAGGAACCAGCGCGAGCACGGTCCGGATTCTTGGCCATCGCGATCTCGACGCTCGGCGCGAAGTGGCGCGCGGCCGGGAAGAGCGGTTCCAGCTGACCGTCGCGCTCGACGACCTGGGCGCCGATGTGGTCCCAGTGGCAGTGGGAGGCCACGACGTGCGTGATGCTCTCCGGATCGACGCCCAGCGCCTGCAGGCTGCGCTCGAGCCCCATGGAATCGTCGATGTGATAGATGGAGCGCCACTTCGGCTCCCAGCGCTCGCCCGCGCCGGCCTCGATAATGACGCGCTCATCACCACGCTCGGCGAGGAACGGCCGCAGCGCGAGCAGGATCGTGTTGTCCTCGGCCGGCGGCGTCAGCGGACGCCAGATGTTCGCGGGAACGACCCCCCACATCGCACCTCCATCCAGCCGGAAGAAGCCATCCGACAGAGCCGTGATGCTCCACTCGCCAACCTGGATGCGCGGTGCCGAGTGACTCATCTCGGGCTAGCGCGTCGCGCGCATGATCTGACGCGCGATCACGAGCCGCTGAATCTCCGAGGTGCCTTCACCGATCGTGCACAGCTTGGCGTCACGCCACATGCGCTCGACCGGGTACTCGCGACTGTAGCCGTAGCCGCCATAGATCTGAATGGCATCGTAGGTGACCTTCATGGCCACCTCGGACGCGTACAGCTTGCCCATCGCGCCCTCCATCGTGTACGGCGCGCCCTGGTCCTTCAGTCGAGCTGCATGATAGACGAGATGGCGCGCTCCTTCGATCTGCAGCGCCATGTCGGCCAGCTTGAACTGCACCGCCTGCTGGTCCGCGAGCTTCTTGCCAAAGGCCTCGCGCTCACGTGCGTAGCGCAACGCGCACTCGTAGGCGCCCACGGCGATGCCCAGCGATAGCGCCCCGATCGAAATGCGCCCACCGTCCAGTGTCTTCATGAAGGTGGAAAACCCCTCGCCCTCCGGACCGAGCAGGTGATCCGCCGGAATACGCGCATCCTCGAACACCAGGCTGGCCCAGTCGGAGCCGCGCATGCCGAGCTTGACCTCGCCCGGCTCCAGTCGGAATCCATCGATGTCGCGCGGGACCACGAAAGCACTGATGCCCTTCGGCCCGAGCGATTTGTCGGTCACCGCGGTGCAGATGAACGTGCCCGCGTAGTTGGCGTTCGTGATGAAACACTTGCGGCCATTCAGGACGTACTCATCACCGGACAGGACGGCCTTGGTCTGGGTCCCTCCTGAATCGGACCCAGCGTTAGGCTCGGTCAACCCATAAGCACCCATGTACTCACCGGCGATGAGCTTGGGAACGTACTCTTCGCGCAGATGGTCGCAGCCCCAGGCGTAGATCGGGTAGGTGCCCAGGCTCACGTGAGCAGCGAGGGTCAGGCCGGTCGAGGCGCACACCTTGCTGAGCTCTTCAACCGCCAGGATGTAGGCGAGCGTACTGCCGCCCGAACCACCGACCTCCTCGGGAAAGGGAATCCCCGTCAGACCCAGATCGACGATCTTCTTCCAGGTCTCGGTCGGGAAACGATGATTCTCGTCGATCTCGCTGGCGATCGGCGCGACCTCGTTCTCGGCAAATTCGCGCACCATGTCGCGAATCATCACCTGGTCCTCGGTCAGGTCGAACGAGTGCTTGATATCGGGAAGAGCCTGCATGAGCGCGGTAGATTCCATTTGGGTCAGTCGATCTCAATCTGCCATCCGGCCGTGCGCCGGTTGTTTCCCGTTGCCCTGGGCTGCTCCGGCACGATCACGTGTTTAGCTTCGCTGGACTCCCGGTAGAAGTCCGTCGAACGTCCATCACCCACCCACGCGATCAGGGCTGCGCGAGAGAATTTCCACTCGCGTCCAATCTTGCGTGCGGGGAGATTCTGAGAGTGCAGCACCTTGTTGAAGGTCTTCACGCTCACACCGAGCAACGCTGCGGCTTCCTCAATATTCAGGATCTCTCGATCCGAACTAGCACTCATACGTCCGCTCCTTCTTGGGCCCAGCGTTTCTGCATCTCGGTCTTGATGTATTCAGCAATGTCATCGGTCCGGGTCCCGGGTCCGAAGAGCTTCGCGAAGCCCTCCTGTTCCAGTTTCTCCACGTCGTCCCGCGGGATGATTCCCCCGCCGACGAGCAACACGTGGCCCATGCCGCGTGTCTCCAGCTCCTTGCGTACGCGCGGGAACAGCGCCAGATGGGCGCCTGAGAGGATTGAGAGTCCCACGACGTCCACATCCTCCTGGACCGCGATCTCGGCGATCATCTCCGGCGTCTTGTGCAGGCCGGTGTAGATCACCTCCATACCGTGGTCGCGCAAGACGCTGGCCACGGTCTTGGCACCGCGGTCATGGCCATCCAGGCCCGGCTTGCCCACGAGTACACGAATGCGTCGTTCAGCCATGCTTGCGTTCCCACTTGGTCGAGATCATCAGAGGATCTTGGGTTCCTTGTATTCACCGAACTCCTCGCGCAACACCTGGGAGATCTCACCCAGCGTGCAATACGCGTGTGCTGCAGCCACAAAGCGCTCGAGCAGGTTGGGACCGCCCGCGCCGGCACGACAGGCCGCGCGGATGGCCTCGAGTTCGGCCGTCGCACGCGCGCTGTCGCGCTCCGCGCGCACGGCCTGCAATCCGGCCACCGTCTCGCGTTCGGACTGCGGGTCGATCCTGTGGATGTCGATCTCGGGCGCCTTGTCGTCACCGGCGTCAACGTAGCAGTTCACACCGACGACCTTCTTCGTCCCCTGCTCGATGGCGCGCTGGTAGCGAACCGCGGAACGGTGGATCTCGCTCTGGAAGTAGCCGGCCAGGATGCTGGGCACGACACCGCCGCGCTCCTCGATCTCCTTGAAATACTTCTCGGCGTCGGCCTCGAGCCGGTTCGTCTGAGCCTCGACGAAATAGGACCCGGCCAGCGGGTCAGCGACGTGCGCGACCTCGGTCTCCTCGGCAATGACCTGCTGTGTGCGCAGGGCGATCTTGACGGCCTTCTCGGTCGGGAGCGACAGCGTCTCGTCCATCGAGTTCGTGTGCAGCGACTGGGTGCCGCCGAGCACCGCGGCCAGCGCCTCGTAGGCTGTGCGAACGATGTTGTTCTCCGGCTGCTGGGCAGTCAGGGAGACTCCGGCCGTCTGGGTGTGAAAACGACACATCCACGAGCGCGGGTTCTGCGCGCCAAACGACTCCTTCATCTTGCGCGCCCAGATGCGGCGCGCCGCCCTGAACTTGGAGATCTCCTCGAAGAAGTCCTGGTGGCTGTCGAAGAAGAACGAGAGGCGCGGCGCAAAGGCATCGACATCGAGCCCGGCTGCGATCCCACGCCTGACGTACTCCATGCCATTGGCGAGGGTGAAGGCGAGCTCCTGCGCAGCGGTCGAACCGGCTTCGCGGATGTGGTATCCGGAGATCGAGATGGTGTTCCACTTGGGGACGTGCTCGGTGCAGTAGACCATCACGTCGGTGATCATGCGCAGCGCCGGCTCGGGCGCCACGAGCCACGCGTGCTGTGCCTGGTATTCCTTGAGGATGTCGTTCTGGACCGTCCCCTGCAGCACCTTCGGATCGACGCCCTGCTTCTCCGCGCACGCGATGTAGAACGCGAGCAGGATCGGCGCCGGTCCGTTGATGGTCATCGAGGTCGACACCCGGTCCATCGGGATGCCATCCATCAGGATCTCCATGTCTCTCAGACTGGAGATCGCGACGCCGACCTGTCCGACCTCGCCCACGGAGATGGCCTCGTCCGCATCGTGTCCCATGAGCGTCGGAAAATCGAAGGCGACCGACAAACCCGTTTGACCGTGATCGAGCAGGAACTTGAAGCGCTCGTTCGTCTCGCGCGCGGAGCCGAAGCCCGCGAACTGGCGCATGGTCCAGAGTCGTCCGCGGTACATGCTCGGATGCACACCGCGCGTGTAGGGATACTGTCCTGGCCAGCCGAGATCCGCGGCGTAGTCGAGCTGGGCATCGTCGGGCCCGTAGATCGGCGCGAGCTCTTCACCTGAAAGGGTCGTGAACTCGACGTCGCGCTTTCCGGACTTCTCGAAGAGCGCTTCCCACTCCGCGCGCGGATCGCGCGCGGCGGCCGGGTTCTTGTGGCTGGTTCGAGTGCTCATCTAGTGGTCCTTCAAGGCGCCCGGGTTACTGGCTGGGGACGCGGCGTGCGAGATCTGCTCGAGCAGTCCCGCCAGGACCCGCGCCGCCACATCATACGGTGTTTGTTCGCTTTGCAGCAGACCCTCGACCTCGGCCGTGTAGCCATGATCGGCCCAGATCACCTCGTGGAGCTTCTCGGACACGACGCGCTTGACCTGGTCGACACGCTTCTGTCGTCGCGCGCCATCCAGGCGCCCCTCGGAGAGGTAGGCCCTGTGGCTCTCGACCGCATCGAGCAGGCCATCGATACCCACTCCGGTGCCCGCACTGCAGGAGACCACCGGCGGAATCCAGCCATCCTTGCCCGCGGTCCGGATGTGGACGGCCTCCTCCAGGTCCATCAGGAGGCGGTCCGCGCCCGCCAGATCGGACTTGTTGACGACCAGCACATCTGCAACCTCCAGCAGCCCGGACTTCATGGCCTGGATCCCATCGCCCGCCCCGGGGCACAGCACCACGACGACCGTGTCGGCAGCGGACATCACCACGTACTCGGCCTGGCCCACGCCCACGGTCTCGATGATCAGCTCGGCCAGCCCGAAGGCGTCCATGACATCGCAGGCGTCGACACTCGCCTGAGCCAGCCCCCCGTGGCTACCGCGACTGGCCATCGATCGGATGAACACACCCTCGTCCATGGTGCGATCCTCCATACGAATGCGGTCGCCCAGCAACGCGCCGCCCGAGAAGGGGCTGGACGGGTCGACGGCGAGGACGCCCACGGTCGCGCCGCGCTCACGCAGCAAGCGCGCCATCTCATTGACAGCCGTGCTCTTGCCGGCGCCGGGGGGACCCGTCACGCCGGTCCGCCAGGCACGCCCGACGTTCCCGTAGACCCTGGCCAGGGCGGCAGGAAAGCGCTCGTCCCGGTTCTCCGCCCACGAAATGAGGCGCGCCAGGGCGGTCTTCTCACCGGCCAGCAGCCGGTCAGCTATCGGGCGTTGCTCAACCACAGGTCGGTCAGCGCGTGAGGCTGCGTGCGATGACCATGCGCTGGATGTCCGTCGCTCCCTCGTAAATTTCGGTGATGCGTGCATCACGGAACAACCGCTCGACATGGAAGTCATCGGTGTAGCCCGCTCCGCCGTGGATCTGCAGGCACTCGTCCGCGCAGAAGTTCGCCACGGTCGATGCCAGCAGCTTGGCCTGGGCCGCCTCGCGGTTGCAGGGCATGCCCTTGTCCCGCAGCCATGCCGCGCGTTGCACGAGCATGCGCGAGGCCTCGAGACGCGTGGACATGTCGGCCAGCTTCCACTGGATCGCGTGAAAGTGTGCGATCGGCCGGCCGAACTGCTCGCGCTCCTTGGAGTACTTGACCGCAGCCTCGAGGCAGGCTCGTCCGATACCCACGGCCTGCGCCCCGATGCCGATGCGACCACCGTCGAGGGTGTCCATGGCGATCTGGAAGCCCTTGTTGACCTCGCCCATGAGGCTACTCTCCGGCAAGCGGCAATCCTCGAAGCAGAGCTCGACCGTGCTCGAACCACGGATCCCCGTCTTCTTCTCCTTCTTGCCGATCGTGAACCCGGGCGTGCCCGCGGGCACCAGGAAGGCACTGATGCCGCGTGCCTTCGGAGCTTCCGGATCCGTGCGCATGTAGACCACGGTCAGGCCGGCTCGATCGCCAGTCGTGACCCACATCTTCGTGCCGTTGAGCACCCACGAGTCGCCGTCCTTGACCGCTGTCGCGCGCAGGGAGGCGGCGTCGGAGCCGGATCCCGCCTCCGAGAGCGAGTAGGCGCCGAGCAATTCCCCGCTGGCCAGCTTTGGCAACCAGAGCAACTTCTGCTCGGGCGAGCCGAACTTGCTGAGCGGCGCGCTAACGAGGCTGTTGTGCACCGAAACCGTCACGCCCGTGGCGGCGCAGGCGCGGTTGATCTCCTCGAGCACGAGGGTCAGCTGCAGGCTTCCGAGCCCCGCGCCACCGAACTCCTCGGGAATCGTGAGACCCCACATACCGAGCTCACCGATCATATCGAACACCTCCTGTTCGATATGAGCTTCGCGGTCGTGTTTGGTCGCGCGCGGCATGAGCTCGGCTTCTGCGAAGTCGCGGGCCATGTCGCGGACCAGGGTCTGTTCCTCTGTAAGTGCGAAATCCATTGGGGGCGGTGTCGGTTGGCGGGATTAGGAGCAGGCGTGTCCGGTCTCAGTCGTAGTCGTAGAAGCCCTTGCCGCTCTTGCGGCCCAGGCGACCTGCGGCGACCATGCGCCGAAGCAAGGGGCACGGGCGGTACTTGTCGTCGCCGATGCCGCTGTGCAGCACCTGCATGATGTCGAGGCAAACGTCGAGCCCGATCAGGTCCGCCAGCGTGAGCGGGCCCATGGGATGGTTCATGCCGAGCTTCATCACGGTGTCGATGCCCTCGCGGGTAGCCACGCCCTCCATCAGGCAGAACACGGCCTCGTTGATCATCGGCATCAGAATGCGATTGCTGACGAAGCCCGGGTAGTCGTTGGCCGGCACCGGCTCCTTGCCAAGTGCGCGTGAGCACTCGAGCACGGCCGTCGTGGTCTCATCCGAGGTCTCGTGTCCGCGGATCACCTCGACCAGCTTCATCACTGGCACCGGGTTCATGAAGTGCATCCCGATGACCTTGTCCGGACGCTGCGTGCTGGCCGCGATCTCGGTCAAGGAAATCGATGACGTGTTGCTGGCGAGGATCGTGGCCGGCGCCATGACCCGATCGAGCTCGGAGAAGACCTTGGCCTTGACGTCCGCACGCTCGACGATGGCCTCGACCACCAGCGGTTGATCCGACAGATCTGCAATCTGCGTGGTCGTGGTGATACGCGCCCTGCTCTGCTCGGCATCGGCAGCCGAGATGCGTTCCTTCTTGACCATCCTGGCCAGGCTCTTCTTCACGGCCTCCACGCCGCGCTCCAGGGCGTCGCCCGAGGCGTCCACCAGAAGTACATCCGTTCCGTTTTGCGCAAAGACCTGGGCGATGCCATTGCCCATCGTTCCGGCGCCGATGACGCCCACGCGGTCGTAGTAGGGAGCGCTCATCTCAGCCGATCCTCTCGACGGACATCGAGACTGCGTTTCCGCCGCCCAGACACAGGGAGGCCATCCCGGTCTGCGCCTCGCGTTGCTTCATGGCCGACAACAGCGTCACGAGGATACGCGCGCCGGAGGCTCCGATCGGGTGCCCGAGTGCCACCGCGCCGCCGTTGACATTGACCTTGGCCGGGTCGAGATCGAGCACGCGCTGCAGCGCGATGGCAGCGACGGAAAAGGCCTCATTGACCTCGTGCAGGTCGAATTCGGAGGGTTTGCGGTCCTGGCGCGCCGCGCACGCTTTGATCGACAGCTCGGGTGCCATCATCACCCACTCCGGAGCACAGCCGCCGGTCGCGTAACCGGTGATGCGCGCCAGGGGCTTGACGCCAAGCGCCTCGGCGCGGGCAGCGCTCATGATGAGCAATGCCGCCGCACCGTCGTTGATCGACGACGCGTTCGCAGCGGTGACCGTTCCGCCCTTGGGCTTGAAGGCCGGTCGCATCTTCGCCAGCCCCTCGAGGCTGGTATCTGCACGGATCGTTTCGTCGGTACGGAAGGCGACGGGGTCCGACTTGCGCTTCGGCACCATGACCGTCAGCTTCTCGTCATCGAGACGCCCGGCCTGCGTGGCCGCGGCCGCCTTGCGATGGCTCTCGAGCGCGAAGGCGTCCTGTTCCTCGCGCGAGATCTCGTACTTATCCGCGACCAGCTCGCCGGTCATGCCCATGTGGAAGTCGTTGTGCACGTCCCACAACCCGTCCTGGACCATCGAGTCGATCAGCTTGGAATGTCCCAGGCGAGCTCCCGCACGCGCATCGGGCAGCAAGTACGGCGCGTTGGTCATGCTCTCCATGCCGCCCGCAAGAATGATGTCGGCATCGCCCGCCTTGATGGCCTGGGCAGCGAGCATCACTGACTTGAGACCGGAACCGCAGACCTTGTTGATCGTCAGGCTTCCGACCGTGTTCGGAACGCCCGCTGCAAGCGCAGCCTGACGAGCCGAGTTCTGACCGAGTCCCGCGGTCAGCACGTTGCCCATGATGACCTCTTCAACCGCGTCAGCTTCGACGCCCGCGCGACGCAGGGCTTCGGCGAGCGCAAGGCTCCCAAGCTGCGGCGCGGTGAAGGACGAGAGCGCCCCCTGGAACTTGCCTATCGGAGTACGACAGGCACTGGCGATGACCACTTCGTTCACAAAGACTCCTGGACCGTTCGAAACATCGATGACTGGGGTTGGACGGGAGGCGAATGCCCCGAGAGTTCCCGCCAATAGATTTGGGGGCAGACAATATAGAGGTCCGACTGACGTGGTCCTAGACTGCCTCCGACCCAACTCTGGACCGACGTTGGACGGAAGTTGCGGATCACGGGCGGTATGGGCCCAGAAACACGGTGTCGTGTGGGCCCTCCGACGGCCCGTGAGACGGGGTCGCTCGGCAGTGCCTTCAGGCTCGCGCTTCAGACGTAACGCAATCAATTATAAGTACTTGCGTCAATACAGGCGAGTGGCCGGGGCCGCCACCCCGCATATCCATCCATTGGCCCCCACCGACCCGGGGGATCGACCTGACCTGCACGAGGTTGCATATGCACTCCGAAATTCCTATCCCGGAGGCCTCCCCCGTGCAGGCCATCCCGCGCCGGGCCCGGGAGAGCCTGCTTTTAATATGGAGGAACCCGAACTCGTCGAGGGCCTGCGCCAGAGGAGCGACGCCGCAGTGGCCGCCTTCCTCGACCGCTACCGGTCTCTCTTCTACCACTGCATCGGGCACTTCGAGACGGACAACTCCGCCCGCGAGGACCTGTACCAGGATCTGATCCTGTACGCGCTGGAGCGCCTCGACCGGGATCGCTTCGACGCGGCAAAAGGCTCCTTCGGGACCTGGCTCTACCGCGTCGCCTGGTGCCGCTGCGTGGACCTCAAACGGCGTGAAGGCGCCCGTAGGCGGCCCCGACTGGCCCTGGTTGGGGACGACGTCCCGGAGCGTGAGGACGAGCATCCGGGTCCGGCAGAGACGGTCGTGGAGAGCGAGACGGGCACCCTCGTGCGCCAGGCCCTCGATCTCCTGGATCCCCAGGAGCGGGCCCTGCTCGACCTGAGGTTCATCGAGGGCAAGACCCTGGGAGAGGTCTCGCGCAGCCTCTCGATCTCCCTGGAGCAGACGAAATACAGGCTGCGCTGCGCCACGGTCAGCCTGCGCAAGGTGCTCCTGAACCAGCCAATGGTAGTGAAGGCCCTCGAATGACGGATCTTGAACCCAAAAAAAGGCCGGAAATGGGACCTGGAGAGACCGCACCTACGGATTGGAAGTCAGCTATGGGAGCCTGGTACACCGAGGATACGAACGCGGCAGACCGATCCGCGTGGAGCGAGCTTTTGCCCCGTTGGGACGAGCTGTCGACGGAGGCGCTTGGCGCGCTGGAAAACGACCCGGTCCATGGGCCGGAGCTGCGCATGCTGCAGCGTGCGGAGAACTGGCTCCGCGATCGCTGCGCGGCCGAGACGGCCTGCCCGAGTGCGGAAGAACTCTACGATCACAAGCGCGCGCCTGGCGCCCCGGCGTTGAGCGACCAACGCCGGGACAGCATCGCCGAGCACCTCATGACTTGCGCGGAATGCGAGGCCCTGACGGTCACTCTCGACCAAGGCCCGCCGCTGCCGCTCGACCTTACGCTGCCGCTCGACCTTACGCTGCCGCTCGACCTCATTGAGGACGCACCCCTCGGAACATCCGAGCGCCCCGTGCCCACCGCGTTCGCGCCGGCTGCCGAACCGTTCGCACCGGTCGCCGAGCCGTTCATGCCGGCAGCTGCGAGCGTCGCCCCGTCCAGCTTGCCCGTCAGGGAGACGCCGATCCTCACGCACCCGCGCTGGCGGCGCAATGTTCAACGCCTCGCACCTGCGGCGGCGGCGGCGAGCTTGCTCGCGCTGGCTCTCCTGGTCACCCGCGATAGCGCGCCGTCCTTCGCGGCAAACGGTGTCCCGAGCGCGCCACTACTGCGCGGCGAGGCCAGCGGGCCGCTGCTGTTCCCGCGCGGCCCTGTGCTCGCCCAGGCCGGCTTCGACCGGGCGCCCGCCTTCGAGATTGCCGAGCAGTCCGGAGCGAGCGAGTACCGGGTGGTACTCCGACGGCACGACGGCGACGCATTCGCCCAGGGTGAGACCGTGCTGAGCGCCGAGTCGCCCGACCACATCGTCCGGGCCGGACTCACGCTCGCCCCCGGACACTACACCTGGGAAGCATGGGCCATCGTCGATGGGCTCGACCGTAGCCTCGGCTCGCGCGACTTCGACGTCGTCGAGGACGCGAAGGCACTCGAGCGCATGCACCAGACCTCCGGGCCCGAGCGAGTACGACTGCTTCACGCGGCCGGTTTCCCGACCGACGCGCGCCACCTGACCTGGGCGCTGCCCGAGTCGGAATTCCGGGCCGAATACCTGCGCCTCGTCCCCGGCCGCTGACGCCAGGCACCGGCAGGGCGCCACCCTCTCGATCCCCAATGCTCGGGCTCATCACCTTCGTAGCAGTCTGCCACCTGGCGCATCCCACAGCGGTGCCGCGCTCCGTCGAGGCCCCCGTCGAGGCGCCCGTGAGCCTCACGGCCACGCTGACGGGCTACCTCGAGGAGCTCGGATCGCTGCGCACGGGCGACGATCGGGTACTTCCGGCACTGCGCGCCACGGGCCGCCGGCTGTGTGAACACTTCGCGCGCTGCGACGCACTCGATGTGCTCGAGTTCTACGCCGGGCTGACCCGCGACCAGCGCCGTCAGGGTCTGGCAGATGATCGCGCCCTGCAGACCATCCGGGACTTCGTCTGGGAACTCTCCAACGACGGACTGCCCGAGGGCGAATCATGGGCAGTGCTGCGCTCGGAAATCCGGCGCGACCTCCTGGAGCTGATTTCGAGCGCAGCGCAACACGCGGACTTCACGCCCAGTGCGCGCGCCCACGCCTTGCTCGCGGAAGTGCTGCTCGCGAGCGACAGCGGAGACAGCGCTCGCCTGGACGAGGTGCAGGGGCATGTGGATCAGGCGATCGAGATGTTCGCACGCGCCGGCCAGATCACGCCCCAGCTGGAACCGCTGTGGGTGCTCGGCAGGATCCACCGTTCGCGCGGCGACATGATCAAGGCGCGCGAAGTCTTCGGCCGCTGCCGGGACCTCGCCGCTCGGCTCGGACGCAATGTATATCGTGAGCGCGCCCTGCTCGGCCTCGTACAGCTCGCCAAGGATGTCGGCGACTGGCGCGAGGTCGATCGGCAGCTGGGCAAGATCGCGACGTTCCGAAGCCCGCGGGACAGCTGGCCCCTTGCGCGCGAGCACGCCACCCGCCTCGTTCACATGGATCAGCCCGAAGCGACCTTGCGCTTCCTGCTGAACTACCCGCCGCGCGCCGCATCCAACGACTCGGAGTGGCACACCATGCTGGCGTCAGCGTTCCTGCGCTCCGGCGACCTGGGCGCGGCCCGGCGCGAGCTGTTGCAGCTCGACGACGCAAGTCAGGAGCTGCGCGAGCTCACCGGCGCCAGCCTCGAGCTCGCCAGCGGCGCGGCGGCCCGAGTGATCGAACGCCTCGGACCGCTTGCGGACGACGCCTCCTCGAGCGACGAGGGCTTCGCCACCTGGAGCGCGCATGGTCGAGTTCAGGCGTGGAGTTTCCTCGGGGAAGCCGCGCTTGCCGAAGGCCGCGCGGATGAAGCCTTGCGCTGGCTCGAAATGGCTGTTCAACGCGCCGACGAATGGGACGCCGTCCGCTCGCAGGGCGGCCAGGGAAGCGTCATCGGCGAATGGCTCGGTCTGCACGTGGTGGTATTGCTGGCGCGCGCGCATGCGGAGCTTGGCGACGCGCTCGAGGCCGCGCGCGTGATCGAGGACTTCCAGTCGAGGCGCCTGCGCACGAGTGCGCTGGAACACTCGCACTCGAACGCGGAGGCACGCGTGAGTCGCGAGACGCTCCTGGAGTGGAGCTCACACTTCGAAGGCGGCCTGATCACCTGGGTCATCGGGGCAGAGTACGGTGTCGTGGCGCACGTGGCTGCAAACGGTGAGGCCTGGGCGGGCACCCTGCCGCGCGGCCGACGCGCGTTTCAGGCGGCGGTGCGGCGCCTGCGCGAGGCGACGATCCTCGGCGACGATGAGCGTGCGAGCCAACTCGCGCACCAGATCGCCACGGAGGTGTTGCCGGCCGAGTTGCGCGAACGGCTCCAGGGATCAAGGCCTGGCGCGCGCACCCTGTTCCTCCTGCACGGAGCTCTGGAGGCGCTGCCCCTGGCGCTCATGGACATCGATGGAGTCCGGCTCGATGAACGCCTGACCGCCCTGATGCTGCCCGGCCTGGCCGGCGATCCGGTCCAGCACTTCGACCCGTCCAGCGCCGAGTGGACGCTGCTGGGAAGCCCGGTCACCCTGGATGAGAGGCACGACATCCTGCTTCCTGGAGCCGCTCGGGAGATCGCGGACCTCGGCCGGCTGCACCCGACGGCACGCTCCTTCACGGGCGCAAGCTTCACCAAACGCGCAACGTTCGACGCGCTCTCCAGCGCCGGCCCCGTGCACATCGCGACCCACCTGGTCGAGAGCGATAGCTGCACCGGCTCCACGATGGCCGCCGTCGGCCTCGAACTCTCGGGCGGCGATGTCCTGTGCGCCAGGGACATCGAAGCGCTCGAACCCAGGCTGCCGCTGGTGGTGCTGACCGCATGTGATACCGCCGGCGGACGCTTCATCGATGGCGAGGGAATGCACGGGATCAGCCGCGCATTCCTCGAGGCGGGTACCGCCAACCTCGTGTCCACGCTCTGGCCCGTCGAGGACGAGGCGGCCCGGGATTTCGCCCAGCGCCTGCACACGGGCCTGGTCGAAGGCTGGAGCCCGGCCCGGGCGACGGTCGCTGCGCGGCGCGGAATGCGAGCCGATGGTTCGCCCGCAAGGGACTGGGCAGCGTTCCGGTTCATGGGCCGGGACTAGCAGCCCGTTGATAAACTCCCTACTCGACTTCGCCCTCTCCGCCGCCGCTGCGTCGTGCTCGTCGAGCCGTGCTCAGCGGCCCTACAGGGCCGCCTCCGCCGTCTCGACTTCGCACTCCTTGCTGCGACGAAGATGGCTTCGTCTCGCTACGTGACTTTTTCAACGGGCTGCTAGCGCGGAGACTGGCCGGGGGCTAGCCGACCGCGCCGCATGCCAGCGTGAGGGCCGCTGGTGCGCATTTTTTTCCGGGTATTCGAACCCGCCGCTCAAGCCCCCACCCGGGTAGTCCGATAACTCCTCTGTCAGCACGTCCCCTTGCTGACAGAAAGAGTTCACCATGATCGCC
>JBLHKW010000030.1:0-38600 GCA_047618565.1 Planctomycetota bacterium | reverse complement strand
CATGAGGTCCAGCACGACCAGGTCGGGCTTGAGTCTCTCGAAGTCGCGCGCCCCCTGATCCCCATCCGCGGACCACGAGACCACGAGACCACGAAGTGATGGTCCTCAAGGAACCCGCGTACCAACGGCGCGAGCTTGCGGTCATCTTCTACGAGCAGTATTCGATCCGTCACACCTTCGATGATAGCGCGCTCAGCAC
Source organism: Planctomycetota bacterium (assembly GCA_047618565.1). Taxonomy (GTDB): domain Bacteria; phylum Planctomycetota; class UBA1135; order UBA1135; genus JBLHKW01. The sequence goes on along the minus strand of JBLHKW010000030.1, from coordinate 38,401 downwards.
GGCTGAATAGCGCATTTATCGACGGTCTCCGGGCCCCTACGTGTAAGCGTTCGACACTTCTCAGTTTCCGGACACCATCCGGGCAGGGCCCGGAAACCCGTCGACGAAGTTAGATTCCTCGATACACCATCAGCGACAACCGGGGCCGACGCCTCCCATCACTGCACAAACTCGTGCAACAACAAACGATGCAAAGACAGACCACGACCCGTTCGACCCTCACCAGGCCCATCCTGAGCTGAGCGGCACTGCTCGCCGCCGGAGCACTCGCGATGCCCACCCATGCACAGCACGCCGGTGCGCACTCCTTGCCGAACGCGGAGGACCTGCTGGATGGGCACGTGCAGGCCATCGGTGGCGAGCGCGCCCTTCTCGCTCTCACGTCACGTGTCAGTCGGGGCAAGCTCGCCGTGAAGATGGGCGGTCACGACTTCGTGGCCAGCATCGAGGAGCGGGCCGTTGCCCCCAACAAGATCCACACCAGCATCGGAGGCGACTTCTTCAATCAGGTCACCGTCTGCGACGGCGAGCGCGGCTGGGAGTGGCGCCCCGGGCACGGACACGGTGATGCGTCCCAAGGTGACGGTTCCGGCACGACGGCGTTTCTCAAAGGCTCGCAGAAGACGCGCCTGATCGACAAGTCCAGATTCAATGCGGCCCTCAACTGGCACGACGGGTTCGCGCAGGTCAAGACCGTCGGGCTCGCCGAAGTGGATGGCGCACCGGCCTACGAGGTCCAGATGACCAGGCTGGACGATGAGCAATACGCGAACTTCTATGACAAGGAGACTGGCCGGCTCGTCAAGCGCGTCCGGAACACATCGACCGCCATGGATCAGATGGGCATGGTGGTCTTCTATCGAGACTACCGTGAGTTCGACAACGTGTGGGTCGCCACAACGGTGCACGCCGAACTCAACTCCCCGAGCCAGGGCGAGGGCACTCAGACCTGGACGTTCAGCGAGATAGAGCACAACACGAAGATCTCGAAGCCGCTCTTCGACGTGCCCGAGGAACTGATGGAAGCGGAACACGCTCACTGAAGAGATTCAGCGGGGCACCCGGGCAGCGACAGGTCCTGGCCCGGAAGCCCCGCACGCAGCGCGCGACCCACCCGAACCACCGTGACTGTCCATCGACCGTACCATTACCAGCATCCGTACCCGGTTGATGGGATCGCTCGCCGTCCTGACGCTCACCTGGTCGAGATCCAGGCGCAGGTCGGTCGAGCGCTGTCAACGCCCGTTGAAGAGCGTCTCGAGCGCGAATTCGAGACCAGCATGCGGCCCTTCCTGTCGCAGCACTGCGATCGATGCGACGGCGCAAAGAAGCAGAAGTCCGGCCTTCGAATGCACCGGCCCGGTGCTTTAGCTCTCGTCCCCCCACCTGCAGAAGTACCTCGCTGCGGCCGAAGCCATCCTCGAGGATGGCCAATCCGGACAGCCCGCCAGAATCCCAGCGGTTTCATTTCTCGCCCGTCGATCTGGCCGGCGGGCCGCGGGCCTGCGGTGAACAACGCTACGCCAAGCTGGAGGCCGACGCCCGCGCACTCGGGATCGAGCACGGCCGGCACATCGACGACAGCCTGCCGATGATCGACCAGTACGAACTCAAGGACACGCGCAGCTACGACTCGCTCTGCAACATCCGCCAAGCACGATGACGCTAGACCCAGAGCAACACCATCTGGCGCGATAGTGTCAGGCGCTTCTCGTGACGAGGGTCCCGCTGGCGGGCATGTCAGGGCAGGATGTCGAATCCCACGGGATCCGATATGGAGTCTGGGTTGCCAAACAGCACGCTCGCGAAGTCGAACCGGCTGCCGATGAACTGGGTCAGGATCGAGGGCGTCAGCTGCATGACGGCCTCGGAACGCCCGTCCGCATCCAGCTGGCCAGCGGACCCCGGGAACAGCAGTGAGCCTGGACGCGTCATGGTGAAGTGCAGCAGCCGGTCCATGTTCAGGGGCAACACCTGACCATTGAACGGTGTTCCGGGCACGGTGCCGGACGCGCTGGCCAGGACCACGTAGGGCCTGCCAGCCTCGGCCGCGCCCGCATTGGTCACGAGCGGCACATCTGCGCCCACGGATGCCGAGACCTCATCGAAGCCGACGTGCAAACGTGTCAACGGGTCCACATCGATCTCGAGCGGCGGGTGCAGGGTGAAGAGCTGTCCGTCCTCAACCACGACACGATAGCTCGCGTGGCCGGGGCTCGTCCCGGCGCGCAACCTGAAGGAATGCGTGCCATCGCCGTTGTCGACGATCGACTCCACCGACGCCGCCTGCGGCCCGCCGATGCCACGTACATGCAGGGTCTGCCCACCGGTCGTCAGGGCGGTACCGTCGATGTCTCGCAGCTGCACGGTCACGTCTATGGCGCTGGCGCCGTCGGCCGCCACGCGCTGAGACGAGGAGAAGACCTCGGTACGAATGTGGTCAACTCGCCCGATGTGCGCAAGGCGCCAGTTGTCATAGCGGGTCTGCAGTCCGATCACGGGATCGATGTCCGCTGCAGATCCAGTGAATCGTCGATCGAGGTAGTAGGTGCCACCGGCGCATCCGCCGGCACTCCCACAGTCCTTGTCCTTGTCGCCGATACGCGCCATGACGATGAACGCACCGTGAGCCGACTTGGTGAAGCTGGGGGGCGGAGATCCGCATGCCGTGGGAGCGGTGGCGCAGGAGCAACGCCCGTCGCCACCGAATGAGCGAGCGGTCTCCATCGCTGCCATCACGCGCTGGCTGAGGTCCCCGGTTGTGGTGAGCAGCGTCTGCTCCGCCTCGAACACAACCGCGTCTCCCGCCAGTACGTTGCCCTGGATCGCATAGCGCATCGTCCCTTGCCGTCCCACGACGCCGGGGTGCGCAGGTCCGTTGGAGCTGCCCGAAAAGGTAACGGCCGGATCGTGAAACGTCGCTACGCCGTACTGCCGCGTGTGGTGGTTCGGTATCTGCTCGAGGCGATCGAGGATCTCCTGGGGCGTGTTGTCGTCCTTCAGGCGGCGCCAGATGATCGCGTTGTTTGCGCGGCTGGCCAGTGCCTGGCCAGCTCCGGCGCCCTTGCCCACCACGATGATCGCAATGGCCTGCTTGACGTGGAAGCTCTCGATGCAGGTCGCACCTGCGACGCACACCTCGCCGGTCGCGCTATCGACAACGACGATGGACCAGGTGGCGGCGGCTTGCGTGCCGAGCACGCCCGCGGCGGTGGCGGCGAGGGCCAGCTTTCGGAGACTGAACTTGGGGAACTTCATGCCCCCCATCATAACCCAATCCCTTTTCAGCGGGACAAAGATGCAATGTCGACCTCCGGCTTCAGGCGACCGAGCAGGCCCCAGCCCCCGAACCCCTCGCTGACAGCCAGGCGCAGCTCGTTCGGCCCTGCGTGCAGGGGCAGGATCAAGCGATCGAACGGCCCGATCGTCCCCAGGAACCGATGGTCGCGCGATCGATAGGAGTTGTCTCCAGCGTAGATCAGGCACCCGTCGAGGTAGACGCGCACGCGGTCGCTGAATCCAAAGGTGAAGTCGACGCTCTGCTCGTGCTCGACATCCATCACTATGCGCGCGGAGCATGTGTCACCCACATCGAGGCCCTGAACCCGCGCGAGGTTTGCGATACCTGACTCCTCGCTCGCGAGGGTTGTCCACTCGAGGTTCTGATCGAGGGTCGGGTCGATCCAGTGGTTGCCCAGCAGAGACGCCTCGGGGAACACGCTCGACACGGACCAGGAACGCACGGTCCCGGCGGGCGCCGTCGCCTTGCTCGCCGCCGGGCGCTCGAAGGGTTCCTGCTCCAGCTTCCTGCAGCGGAACCTCGAGAAGTGCGCCGGTGCGAATGCGGGGACCTCCAGGCCGATGCGGCCTGGCGCGGGCTCGCGCTTGAGGTCATGGATGATCATCAGCGGCGCACCATCGACATGGACGCGGGCCGCATCGTCCCAGATCTCGATCTTCACCGAGGTCCAGGCATCGGGCTCGAAGTCGATGACGGCGGCGTGGCCGGGGCCCGAGTAGAGCTGCCAGGCCGAGACCCCGTTGATAACAGGAGTGTACTGACAAGCGTCTGGCTGTCCGGACTGCTGCGGCCGCAGATAGAAATGTTCGTAGTTCCGGGAGTCCTGCATGCGCCAGAAGGCGCCGATGAAACTCCGTTCCTTCGGCAATGCCACGTCGAACTCGATGACACCGTTGAGCAGCTCTACATCCCGCAGCCACACCCGCCCGTCCTTCAAGAACAGGCTCTGACGGCCCAGGTGCTCCACCAGCTCGGAGCCCTGCACCTCGAAGGTCCAGCGCTCCGAATCAAACGGAATCACCTCCTGCGCGGATGCGCGGGCAGCGAGCAGCGAGCAGCAGAACAGTCACCGCAATCATCGAGTTCGACCTTTTCATCAGCGCCCGCCTGAGACGTTGTCCAGATGGTCAGCCAGCAAGGCCTCGACCTGATCGTGGAGCCCGGGCGGCGCACCGTAGATCACGTCGATCAATCGACCACCGCTCGCGAAGATGAACATCGTCGGCACACTCGTCAGGTCACCGAAACTCCGGGCGAGTTCGGGCGTGCCCAGGAGTGTCGGGAAGGGCAGGTGCAGTACCTCGGAAATGCGCTGCACGTCCTCCACCTTGCTCTCGATCGCAACCGACAGAATCTGAAGTCGACCCGGGTGCTGCTCCTGCAACTCGACGAGCCAGGGCAACGCCTTGATGCAGGGCGGACACCAGGTCGCCCAAAAATCGACGATGGTCACGGTCTCGCGCAATGTCTTCGAGTTCCACACCTGGCCGAGCAGATCCTTGCCTTCGAGCTCGGGCAACGCCGTGATCTCCTCTTCGGACAACATCTCGGGATCGAAACTCTCGAGTTCACCGCTTATCGCCTGCTGCAGGATCCGGTCGAGGTCCTGACTGAACCTCTCGTGGCTCTCCTCCTTCAGCCACGGCGTGTAACGCCCCGAACCTTGACTGCCGCTCGTACCGAAGAATCCGAAGTCCTTGGGCTTCGCGATGAGCACATCGTTCACAAACACTGCGGGGTAACGCTTCACACCGAAGCGTTCCGCCAGCTCCGAGGCTCCGAAGTCCTCGCTCACCACTTTCACCTGTCCCTCGTACCGCTGCGCTACCGTGTTGATCAGCAAACTTGCTGGGTCGGAGAGGCCTCAGGTAAAGGGCCAGCGCACCAGGGTGACGGTCACCTGTGCGGAGTCGTCATGCTCGTCACCGTCATCGACAAAGCAGGCGAAGTACTCGGGTAGCGCTTCCGCCAGAATCACGGCTGCGTCAATCTGGGCCGCAACGGCTTCGCCGGCTGTTGCCCCCTGCAGTCCCGCCTGCGCACGATCGAGGAGCATTCTTCCGAGAGAGTGATCGACGCCCTGCTCGTCCATACGTGCGAGATACTCCTCCACCGATTCCTGAAGCCACTCGGTCGAGATGGCGCCACGATCCTGAAGGCGTCCAAGCCCCGCGCGGGTCTCGAGCCCCAGCTCCAGAGCACCGAGGATCGCGCCCTCGTCGAAGAGCTGCCGGGCGAGCTTCAACTTGGCGCTCGTCTTGATGAACTCGGGGTGGCGAGTGATCGAGATGGGCGGCACGTAGAGCTCGGTGATGTCGGCGTCGAGACGGTCGAGGTAGCTCGCAAGACCCGGCAGCTCCTGCACGGGGCTCGCCGGAGCGCTCCACGGCAGTGACGCCAGGAAGCGCGCCTGATGCTCGTACGAGCGGCCCACCGCCAGGTAATACGTACCGTTGGAGAGGCGCGTCTGGGCCCCATGCACCGGCGCGCTCGTCATGAAACCCCGTGCACGCCCGTGGGCAACCTCCATGAGGGCCTGAATCGCGGCCGGTCGCGGGCTCCTGGAAAGCGCAGGGACGCCCGCAAGGCTCTCAGCACAAAGGCGGTCGACCTCCTCCTGTTCCTTGACCGCCTCGTACTCCGTCATGAACTGCAGTCGATCGAGGTCGTAGCCGGCCTTTGCCAGCCGCCGCACAGCCAGCAGCGGCTGGCCACCGGCCATGGCCTTGTCACAGCCGACGATCAGCGCGTTGATACGCCCACCCTCCGCGCTGCTCAGCTTGGCCGCGACGGGGGGCGACAGCGCCAGCTCGCGCAGCCGCGCGGCCTCCGTGTGGAGCGCACTCTCGAGCGCCCCGTCTCCGGGAGCCGCCCAGGCCGCGCCCAACCCACACAGGGTCGACAGCAGCAGGACGCCGGAAAACAGCGCGCTGGTTTTCCTTCTCATCATGTCTTGGTTCATCGTGTTCTGTACTCGTAAATGGGACCGCCCTCGAGTGGGCGGGAGACTTGCGATGCTAGCAGCCCGTTGAAAAAGTCCCGTAGCGAGACGAAGCCATCTTCGTCGCAGCACGGCTCGACGAGCACGACGCAGCGGCGGCGGAGAGGGCGAAGTCGAGTAGGGAGTTTTTCAACGGGATGCTAGACTCGCTTTCGGCGATGTATAACCGGCCATTTCCCTGATCCTGGGCCGATACGGACCGATGTCGTCTAGTGTCGTCCTTTCACAGCCAACGACGTTCCGCCTTGACCGACCGCCTCGATTCCTGGAAGGAGATCGCCGCACACCTGAACCGCCAGGTGCGGACGGTGCAGCGCTGGGAGAAGACCGAGGGCCTGCCGGTCCATCGGCACGTCCACGCCAGTCGGGGCACGGTCTTCGCCTTGCGCAACGAGCTCGACGACTGGCTTCGAGCGCGCACCGCCCCGGCCGCCGTCCCCGCCGCCGTCCCGGGGAGCGGACCCGTAGATCAGGCGAACGAGCCCCTCCGCAGCTGGCGCACACCCGGTCGGATGCTCCTGATCGGGCTGGCCCTGGCTCTGATCGGCCTCGGGTTGGCAAGCTCCGGGATCTTCAGGTCCAGCCAGCCGCCCGAAAAGGTACGCGTCGTCGTCCTGCCATTCCGCACCCTGGGCACGGAGCCCATCGACGCGGCAGTGAGCACGGGTTTCCTCGAGGAAGTCATCACCCATCTCGCTCGGATCGAACCCGAGCGGCTGGCAGTGATCGGGCGCACGTCTGCCATGCGTTTCGCCGACACGCGGCGCAGTCCGGCCGAGATCGGACACGAACTCGGCGTCAGCTACGTACTCGAGGGGTCCCTGAAGCGTCAGGCCGACCGGCTGCGCGTAACCACCCGCCTGGTGAGTGCAGGCGGTGAGGAGCTCATCTGGAGCGAGACCTTCGACCTCGAAGTCACGGACCTGTTCCTGGCCGAGCAGCGCGTATCTCAGACGGTCGCCCGGAGTGTCGGGCGAGAGTTGCTGGGTGTCGCCGCGCCCCTGACCGTCACCAGCCCGGCCGACCCCGAGGCCCACGATGCCTGGCTGCGCGGCCGCTACCTCTTTCATAAGGGGACGCGCGCCGGGTTCCTGGACTCGCGCGAGCACTTCGAGGCAGCGCTGGAACGGTCACCGAACATGGTCGAGGCCCACGTCGGCCTGGCCCATGCTCACAACTTGCTGGGCCGCTTCGGTCACCTTGCGCCAGCCGACACGTTCCCGGCCGGCAAGGCGGCGGCCCTGCGAGCCCTCGAGATCGATCCGCACTGCGCCGAAGCACACGCCTCGCTCGCTCTGGCTCTCTTCTACTTCGATTGGGATTTTCCCGCGGCGGCACGCGAGTTTCAGCGCGCAATCGAGCTGGCCCCGGGTCTGGCCCTGGCCCACCACTGGTACGCCCATTTCCTGTCCGCGATGGGTCTGCCCGATGAAGCGATCTGCGAGGTGCGCATCGCACAGGAGCTCGAGCCACTCTGGGCACTGATCACATCCGACGCCGCGTGGTTCTACTACCGGGCGCGCCGATTCGACGAGGCCATCGCCGCGAGCCGGCGCGCGCTCGACATCGAGCCTACCCACGGCAGCGCGGCCACCTGCCTGGCCGCATCGCTGGTGAGGACGGGCGAGGAAACGCTCGCCTGGTCCGAGCTGCGCGCCTTCCTCGAGAGCAGCGGGACGCTCCCGCACATCCCCAATATCGATGAGGGCGGTCCGGATCGATCCCTCGAGACCTACTGGGAATGGGCGCGAGCCGGCTCCGTCGCTGCGGCCAAACAGCGTTACATCGCGCCCGTGATCCACGCCTTCAACGCCAGCGCGGCCGGGAACATCGAGCAGGCGCTGCACTGGCTCGAGGTCGGGCTGGAGTCCCGGGACCGCGGGCCACTGCTGACTCTGATCCACCCGCACTTCGACCCGCTCCGTGATGACGGGCGCTTCCAGCGTATAATCGAGGCGGTCGGGTTCCCCGCGGATCCTGCCGTGCTACTGCCCTCCCGCTGAAAGCCAGGGACACAGGAAACATGAACACCTCCACTCTTACGCTCATGGGCCTGACCGTCATCGCCGCGTGCAGCGCCACCGACGATGGCCGCCCGACAGCTCCAGAACGTAGTAGCCCACCTACGGGACTGATCGTCCTTGACGAAGCGGAGTCCCAGCTCGAAGCGGAGTTCAACCGCAACTCCGCGAAGGCGCAGCTGGTCGTCGTCCTCTCACCAACCTGAGGCGGCTGCGTGCAGGGGGCCCGTGTGGTCCAGCAGAGCGTGCTCGAGCCGCTGGAGGCCTTTGACGATGTGAAGGTACACATCATCTGGACGCCGGTACTCGCCAAGGACAGCTATGCGGCAGCCGTCGCCGTGCGGGACCTGATCCCCGATCCGCGTGCCACCCACTACTGGGATGCGGACCGCAGCCTGGGCCTGAGTTACACGAAGTCTGTCATGCTCCCGGAGGACAACAACGAGCTGGCCTGGGACGTCTACTTCATCTACGAGCAGGGCACGCGCTGGAGAGGTAGCCCGCCGGTGCCCGCGGACTGGTGGCATCAACTCGCTGACGACCAGCGCTTCCTGGCCGACGGGAAGGCCCTGGGCAAGGGGCTTCTCGAGCTGGCAAGGAAGGACGCAGAGTGATGTTCCAGTTCCTGGTCCCGATCCTCGGTCTCATTCTGATCGCCGCATGCAGTTCACGGGGCGTCGACGCGGATGCGCGCGATACGCTCACGATCCATGTCGCGGGCTTCGTGAAAGCCGAGGGCATGACCTGACTGGGATGACCCAACCGGGTTACCGGCGCCCTGGATGGGTGCCCAGGCATTCACACGGTCGAGTTCAACATCGACTCGGAACTCTTCGAGGTGGACTTCGACTCCGCGCAGATCACGCAACGTGCGATCCTCGGCGTCATCGAGGATCTCGGGTACCAGCCTGAACTCGTGGACCGAGGCGAGCCCGCCCCGGCGCTCGCGACCACGATCGAGGTGAGCGAGCTGCCGGCCGAGTTCCAGGAGCTGTTCGCCGAAGCCCGGCGCCTCGAGCAACCCGTACTGCTCGACTTCATCGCGCCCGGGTGAATCGCCTGCGAGCAGATGGATACCGTGACGTATCCTGACACCGACGTGAGAAGTGAGCTCGAGCACTGGGTCTTCCGCAGGGTCGACGTGAGCCAGCATCGAGAGCTCGCCGGGCTCTTCAGCATCACTGCGGTGCCGATCGCAGTCGCCCTGACCGGAGACGGCCGAACGCTGGAGCGACTGCCCAACTTCATCGAGCCCGGTGCGTTCGAGAGAACGCTGCGCGGGTTGAGGGACGCCGACCGGTAGGCCTACTCGCTGACGAGAATGTCGACCAGCGTCGCGCTACCGACAGAGATCGCCTGGCCGTCGACGCGTCCGCTGAATCTAGATCGTCTGGCGAATACGACGTACGTGCCAGCCTCGAGGCCAATCACCGCAAAGCTGCCGTTCTCCTCCGTGGCCGTCGTGGCGATGGCATCCTCGGGAAGCCCGCCCGGCGGCAGGATCGAAACCGCCGCGCCTCCGACACCGATCAGGTCGAGATCAGCGTGCGCGACACTGGCCGCGGAATCGCCGCCGAAGACCTGGCGCGGGTCTTCGATCGCTTTTATCGTGCCGACACATCACGCAGCCGCTCCACGGGCGGCGCGGGCCTTGGACTGGCCATCGTGAAGCACCTGGTCGAGGCCCAGCACGGCATGCTGGGCCTCGAGAGCGAGCCCGAAGTGGGAACGCGTGTCTGGTTCACGCTACCGCGCGCAGACCACTGAGCGTCGCGAGTTCCTCAGACGCCACTGGCGGGCATCAGCGAAACGGTCGTCGAGAAGAAGCGGTCGTTCATGAGCGAGAACGGCAGGCCGCTCAGCTCAAACTCGACACCACACGTGATCAATCCACGCGAGTAGAGCATCTGATAGCCCTGCCCGAAGATGACCGATGGCAGTGAGATGTGCTTGATGTCGTACTCGCTACCTTCCAGGTTGGTCTTCACCCGACCCGCGACGATGTTGCCGAGCTCCATGATCCCATCGATCGTGGCTTCGTCGACGGACTCGTACTTCTCGCACATCAGCTCACCGACCAGGAACAGCATCCCGGCCTCGGTCAGGTTCAAGGTGACCGTACCGCTGCACTTGCCAACCAGACCGACGATGACCGACATCGGGTTGCGAGCGTTGAAGAAGCAGGTCGCCCCCACCGCCTCGGGGCACACGCCAGCCATCTCAAGACCCTCCTGGGTCGAGGCAATTGTCGCGTTGAGCAACGAGGAGTCGATGGCTAGCTTCGAGAGGGTCTCTTCGAGTGTCGATGCTTCAGTCATAGAGTCGAGTTCGGTATCCGGGCGGGGCGCCGGGGCATAACGAGGTGGATGTGATCGTGCGAGCGCACGCAAGCCACTGCCCAAGATTCGTCGATACGGGCTGTCGAGCTTGAGACTTCCCTCGGTAACCAGCCAGGAAGGCCGCGTCTCGCCCCAGACTCCCGTTCCCATTGCCGGGACAGGTGCCGCGATGACCCCAAATGACAGACCGCCGGCCACCGCAAGAGCGGCGACCGGCGGCCTGGTAACTATTGCCCTGGTTATTAGTTAATGGGGCAACCCTGCTCGTTCAGGTCAGCGAAGAAGTCCTTCAGCGTCTCGTACTCGGAATCGGTGCCCGGGTAGACCGCGTTGAACATGCCGATGACCTCGGCCGGTGTCAGGCCGGAGGCAACCGACGGGCTCGCTGCGTTGAGCAGTGAGGCCATCGTGTGGCGTCCGAGGGCGGACAGGCCGCCGCCGCCCTGGCTCGTGACCTCCAGCATGGTCTTGCCCGGGTACGCGTCCTCGAAGAAGCGACCGAACAGGACGTGCGGCTGGTAGGGCAGGGTCCAGGAATCGAAGTGCTGGCTCTGCTTCCAGTAACCGGGGGTGCAGCCCTCGCCGCCACCGGGCTCGTCCACGAAGCAGAAGTCCGCATCCAGGAAGATCTCGTTCGGCAGCAAGCCGACGATCAACTCCGGCGGGCACTGGCCGAGCAGCTTGTCACCGGGAACCGAGCCCAGGTCGACCGAGACCATGCACACTCCGGGGGAAATGTTGGCGAAGTAGTAGAGGCCGTCGATGTCCGTCATCGTCGTGGCCGTGTAGTCGTCCGCCGTCCCGAGCACATCGTCGGGCCCCTCGCAGGTCAGGTTGACGATCACGCCGGGGATGCCGGGCTCGCCGGCGTCTTGCAGGCCGTCGTTGTTGAGGTCACACCAGACGAAGTCGCCAATGGCAGCCGGGTTGACGAAGCAGAAGTCCGCATCCAGGTAGGACTGAGCGGGCTGCAGGTCGACCGAATCCGTGGTCGGGCAATCGCCCGGCAGCTTCAGGCCAGCCGTCGTGATGTCGACGCTCACCTGGCACTCGCCGGCGGGAACCCCGGTGAAGAGGTAGCCACCGTTCGCGTCCGTCATGACCGAATCCGTGATGTCGTCCGCAGTTCCGAACATGCCGTCAGCGCCAGCACAGACGAGGTTGACCACGACGCCGCCGATACCGGGCTCGCCAACGTCCTGGAGACCATCGTCATCCTCGTCACACCAGACGTAGTCGCCGATCTCGCCGGGCGGGTAGATAAAGCAGAAGTCCGCGTCCAGGTAGGCTTGGCCGGCCTGCAGGTCGACCCCATCGGTCGTCGGGCAGTTGTCTCCGGGGATCTTGATGCCGGCCGAGTTCACATCAACGTCCACCTGGCACATGCCCGGGGGGATGTCGGTGAACAGGTAGTTACCCATAGCGTCCGTCATCTGCGTGTCGACGTAGTCGTCGGCGGTTCCGAGCATGCCGTCGGGGCCAGCGCAGGTCAGGTTCACGATCACACCGGCGATACCGGGCTCGCGCGGATCCTGAATGCCGTCGTTGTCAGTGTCACACCAGACGAAGTCACCGATCTCGCCCGGCTCCGGGAACTGGAAGCAGAAGTCCGCATCCAGGAAGATCTCCAGGGGCTCCAGGTCGATCTGGACACTCGCCGGGCACTGGCCGGGAACCTTGTCGTCCGGTCCGGAGTTGAGGTCCACCTCGACGACGCACATGCCGGCCGGCACGCCCGTGAAGAGGTAGTTGCCGTTGGCGTCCGTCATCTGGCTGTCCGTGATGTCGTCAGCCGTTCCCAGCATGCCGTCGATACCGGCACAGGTCAGGTTCACGATCACGTTGGCGATGCCCGGCTCGCCGGGGTCCTGAACACCGTCGCGGTTGAGGTCGCAGAAGACCGTGTCGCCGATCTCGCCCGGGGGCAGGTTGAAGCAGAAGTCCGCGTCCAGGTAGGACTGGCCGGAGGCCACGGCGATCGCGAACGTCGTCGGACAATTCGCACCGGGCACCTTGTCCGCGGGTGCGGAGCTCAGGTCCACGCTGACCTCACAGTCGCTGGGCGGAATACCCGTGAAGAGGTAGTGGCCGCTCGCATCCGTAAGCTGCGAGTCCGTGTAGTCATCGGCGGTCCCGAGCATTCCGTCGGGGCCCGCACAGACCAGGTTCACGACCACGTTGGCGATCCCGGGCTCACCGGGGTCCTGAACGCCGTCCAGGTCGATATCGCACCACACGAAGTCACCGATCTCGCCCGGGGTGATGAAGCAGAAATCCGCATCCAGGAACGAGCCCATGGAAGGCAGGTCGACCGTCACGGTCGTCGGACAGACGCCCGGCTCCTTGCCAACCGGTGCTGTCAGGATGTCGACGGTGATGCTGCAGATATCGGGGTTGACGTCCGTGAAGAGGTAGAACCCGTTCGCGTCCGTGATCTGGAAGTCAGTGTAATCGTCAGCTGTCCCGATCATGCCGTCCGGGCCCGCGCAGACCAGGTAGACGGTCACGCCGCCGATCCCGGGCTCGCCCGGGTCCTGAACGCCATCGTTGTCGATGTCGCACCAGACGAAGTCGCCGATCTCGCCCGGGAAGATCTCGCACTCGTCCGGGATGCCGTTGCGGTTGATGTCGCTGCTGTTGCCCTTCTTGATGTCGCGGATGTCCGGGACGCCGTTCTCGTTGCAGTCGATGAACGGGAAGAAGCAGATCTCGTCGAGCGCGCCCGAGCCGTGCAGGCGGATCACCATGCGCGTCACGTCGACGGCACCCATGATGCTGTTGATCGCAACGCCGTTGTTGCCGGGCTGCTGCAGAAGGGTGGACGCGATGAGCGTGTTGGAAGCGTCGTAGAATTCGGCCTCCGGGGGGAGCCTGTCCGTCTCGGTGTCAATCTGGGTCACTTGCGTGATGACCACGGGCCCGATCGCACTGAAGTCGAACTCGAGCGCGGCGCCGTCCACGTCCGCGTCGTCGGGTTGGTCAACCCGTCCGTCGCCGTTGCCATCGGAGAGGTTCTCACCGACAATGATCAGCTTCGACAGAGCGTTCATGTTCTCGAACGGACTGCCCGCCTCGCCACCGGCGCCAATGCCGGGACCACCGAAGTCCTGGTTGGGCGTGCCCAGGTCGAAGTCACCGCCGGACGGGTTGGCCGAGTTGAAAATCACGGCCGCGTTGACCGAGCCCAGCAACGGGTTGAAGCCGTTGACGAGGATCGGGCCAGCACCCTTGTTGCTGAAGACCTCATCGAGGATCGTGCCGGTCAGCACCGAGTCAAAATCGATGCAGTCCACCTTGCGGTCGATGGCCGTGGACATTCCGCCCAGCCCCTGCTGCTGTGATCGCCCCTGGTGATGCTGCAGTGCATAGGAGGATCCTGCCATGGCCAGGGAAACGATCGCCAGTGAAGCCAGGCGAGGGCTGTTGTTCTTGCGTGTCATTTAAATGGTGGTCGTCCTGCAGGACGGAACGAAATTTTGGGGGGACGATTCCCCACGATGAACTGGCGGATGAACTCGACCCCGGCCCTTGGAATAGGCGTCGGGAACGATGGACCCATGTCGTGACGGCGGCAGGGCAAAACCTGGCGGACCCGGCGCCCGGACGATCCGTCCAAGAAGATAGACGCTGCGCTCAGATCCCGACACGGGGGACGGCCCGATAAAGTGAATCCAATTTGGTTGTATTTACCCGCACATGGGGGTTCTACAGTCCCAACTAGCTCTGAAAGAGCTTCTGACGGGGGTGGACGCCGACCCAAAGCCTGGCCGCAAAAAACGAGCGGGACCGCCATAAAGCCGCCCCGCTCGCCATCAGACCCGTCTTGTTATCCGACCCTAGATCGAGGATCGGAAGCCATGGGAGACATTCCGCCCCTACTCGGATAATGGGATAATCTGTATCAACTGACCTCGCAGTGACACTGCTTGGCGGGAGCTCGCCGCCCAGGTACTCGGTACCGATCCTTCTGGCGCCGAGAGTCGACTATCAACTCGAAACACTCGCAAGACCAACCACTCCAAATGAAGACAATGCAAATCACCCGCTCCATGACTGCAGCCGCCTGCCTAGGGCTGCTCGCTTCCGTCGCCGTAGCGGACGGAACAGAGGCCCTCGGTGACCCGAGCATCGCAATCGCGGATGGCTCCGGCACAATTATCGGTGGAATTGGCCTCATCGGCGGCCCCGATACCATCCGCGCCCACGACAACGAGGGCGGTGGCCCGGTCGTCGTGCCCGCTGGCGTGACGATCATGCAGGCGCTGCTCTACTGGGAGGGTACTTCCCAGACCCAGAACCAGCAGGGCGCGACCGACGACATCATGGTCGACAACGGTGGCGGCGCGGTGATGGTCACCGGTACCCGCATCGGCGGCCCGACCCTGTTCTTCGTCGGAACATCCATCGGTGACGGCTGGTCAGCGACCTACCGTGCCGACATCACGGACCTCGTCGCGGTTGGCGACAACAACCTGCTGATCTCCGGTCTCGACTTCGACACCCGTAACAACGGTGCGGGCGTGATCATCATCGTCGACGACGGCGAGACGACCGGAACGATGGGCGTCAAGGACGGCAACGACGTCGCCTTCGGCGGCTTCGCGGGCCTCCTGCAGACCACCGCTCCGATCAGCTTCGACATCATCCCCGCCGACGAAGCGCGCGTTGCCGACCTGAGCCTGCTCGTTTCCAGCGTGGCGCTGGAAGCCGGCGAGTTCGGTCGTCCGACCATCATCGACGTGAAGATCTTCGAAGGCGCCGTCGAGGTGGGCTCCGTTCAGCTCGTCGACAAGCTGAGTAACTTCAACGCCGACGAGTGGGACTCGTACTCGACCCGCGAAGACGTCCTGGAAGACCTCATGATTCCGGCCTTCGCCGATTCCATGACCGTCCAGTGCCTCTCCGAGGACTCCGGCACCGGCCCGTTCCAGGGCCGCCTTGTGGCTTCCCTGGCGTGGTGCTCCGCGTCCCTGAGCGTTCCCAGCATCCCCGACGAGCCGGGCGAGATCGGCGACACGGTCTACTGTGACCTGAACAACAACGGTGTCCAGGACAACGCCGAGCCGGGCATCCCCGGAGTCACCGTCAACCTTCGTTGCGCTGGCGACGACGGCATGTTCGACACCATGGACGACCTGACCGACTCACAGGAGACGGACGCCAACGGTAACTACCTCTTCACGGACATCCCGGCTGGCATGTGCATGGTGGTCGTCGATCCGACGACTGCTGGCGACAAGGTGCCCGGCATCTGCCCGCTCGACTTCCTGGTCGACCTCATGGAAGGCCAGTCCTACCTGGACGCCGACTTCTGCTTCGTCGAGTCGCCCGAGATGGCCTGCCGCATGACCGGTGTTGGCAACGCGACGTTCGAGGAGCCCGAGGGCGGCATGGACTTCTACACCCTGGGTGGCCAGATCGGCGCCCCCTCGGCCGACCAGCCGCAGCCCTACGGCAACTGGGGTCACACCCAGCACCGCGGTCCCGACGGTCGCTTCAGTTTCCACGGCGGCACGAACGCCCACGGTGATGACACCTTCATCGCCTCGGTCGTCTGCAGTGACCCCGGCTACTGTAACCCCGCCCGCCCCGCGCCCGCCAAGCAGCTCGACGCCACCGGCGTTGGTCTCTTCTCGAACGCGCGTGAGCTGTCGCCCCTGATGGCCGCACACGTCATCGTTCAGGACTCGCGTCACTGGTTCTCGGTTCACTTCGAAGACCTGGGCGAGCCCGGCGGTGGCACCAACTCCACCGAGGGTGAAGAGCCGGACTGCCCGCCCGAGGGGTCAGCTGGTAGCCTTGCCGATTGCGGTTGTTCCGACTTCTACAGCATCAAGATCCACGCCAACGCCGACCCGGCCTCGGCCGTGATCTACGAGACCTACGGCTACATCCGCCGCGGTAACGTCCAGATTCACCCGCCCGTGGGCGAGTCTGGTCAGTAGAGGTTAGCCTCCAGAATCGATAGCACGGCGGGCGTGGGCATTGGCCCGCGCCCGCCGTCCTTCTATTTGGGCGCGAATCCTCAGCCCTCATCATGGCCGACGATCCGCGTCAGCGGATCCCCCACCACGATGAACGGTGCCCAGGCCCAGGGATGGGGATGGGCTTCCAGCGACGCGCGTTGAACCCGGGCGACCGCAGTCCGCACCGTGTCGCCTGCGAGCATGCGCTCGTAGAACGCGTGCATGATGCGCGCCGAGTCGTCGTCGCGCAGCACCCACAGGCTGCTCACCACGCAGCGCGCGCCAGCTGTCAGCAGCGCCAGGTCCGGGCTGAACAGCTCCTCCCCTGCGACACTGACCTTGCGCCCGGTCTCGCACCCGCTGAGTGTCACCAGGTCGAGCTCCAGACGCATCTGACGGATGTCGTGCACGGTCAGGAAGCTCTCGCCCAGGCGCACGCCCGAGAAGACAGGGTGGCCCGGACGAAAGCTCCCGTGCGCCGCAATGTGCAATACACCACGATCGTGTGGCTCGCGGGTCAAACGCTCGCGCAGTGTGCCGGGATCGAGGCGCTGCGATCGCGCGCCGAACAGACCGAGGAGCCCGGTCAGCTCTGCTTCGATGCCGGGCGCAGTCTGCTCGGCCGCGCCGGTGGCCAGGAAGTGCATCGCCGGCGGTCGCGCGGCGCGCGCCCTGACGAGCGCCCCGATGCTCGGCGCGTAGCTGACCTCGTTCGTCTCCACCAGTGACCTACCGTCCACCCGCAGGGCATGGAACGGGAGGTTGTGGAGCGGTCCGTAGGGGACGATCACGAGCGCTGCATTGCCGAGATGGCTGCGCACCGGCGCCAGGAGTATCTCGCCCAGCGCGCCCAGCACCTCATGGCTTGAGCTGAGTAGCCGGGCCGCATGACGCCGAACGTAGCGATCGCCGAGCCTGAACTTCTGCACCTGGAAGGCGAGCCGATCGGAGAGAATCCGCAACTGCTCAAGGTCAATGTCGAGCGGCACGGCATGCACCTCTCCGTTGTGTGCGAGGAAGATACAGGAGCCGTTGGGAGAGAGCATGTAGGCCAGCAAGACCTCGCCCTCCTGGACGGCTTCACGCAGGCTACTCGGATCGAACGGCAGCGGATTCACGCCCGGGTCCACGGCACGTCGACGGCAGGCCCGAAGCAGGTGCCGCTCGGCTTCGGCGAGCGCCTGATCACTGGGCGCACTCTCCTGGCGCGACGTGTCCGCGGTGCCGAGCTCCGTGTCGAGCCGGATGCTCAGCAGCGAGTCGAGGCGATCGCGCGCCTGTGAGATGGCCGCATCGTCCTCAACCAGCCACGGCGTACCGAGCGCCGCGCTGCGCGACCGGCTGCGCTCGAGCAGGGCCAGCGCTTCGGTGGCATTGCCATCCCCGCCCGCGGCCAGCAAGCGTGCCAGCTCCACGAACACCTCGTGCGGCCTGCGAAAGAACGCGATGCGCCCGTCCGCTCCGGGTACCTGCGCATAGGCCGCATCGATGGCTTCCGTGGCCGAGCGCAGCGCGTCGATCGCGGCGTCCGGTATGCCCAGCTCCAGGTAGGCATCGGCCAGGGTACGGTAGATCTCGGGACCCAGGGTGCGCTGCAGGGCCGTCGAACCCTGGATCTCCTCCGTCAGGCGGCTCAACAGCTCGACAGCCTCGGTGGATTCACCGGAGGCGATCAATCCCTGAGCGAGCACGACCGACGCCACGTCGGCCACGAAACGATGGCCCGCGGCGGCGAGCGTGCTCCAGGCGTCGCGCAGCCGTGGCAGACCGGCCGCCTCGCCCCCCGTGGCCTGCATCCCGAAGCGTTGCACGTCGATGAATGCGCGCAGGGTCTGATTGCCCAGGCGACTGGCCACGCGACCCGCACGGTCCAGGTCCCTCTGCGCGTCTTCATGTTCGCCGAGCCGGTAGTGGGCGACCGCCGAAAGTACGCGCGCGCGTGCTGTCTCGTAGTCCAGGTCGAGCGCCTCGAAAGCTTCGGCCGCGCGGTCCGCGTGCATCAACGCGTCCCGGCGCAGGTCGATCTGAACGTAGATCTCCGCCAGGTCCAGATCGCATGACGGCGCGCCGCTGGGCTTCTCGTGCACCGTGTAAAGGTCGCGCGCCGCCTCGAGCCCCTGAATCGCCGCGGCGAACCGGCCCTGCCGGAACTCGAGATAGGCCAGGCTGTAGTCACAGTCGGCGACGACGACCGCCATGCCTTCTGCTTCGAGGATTGCTCGGGCCGAACGAAATGCGCGCTCGGCGCTCTCGAACTCGTAGGCGTTGGTCTCCAGGTTGCCGAGATTGAAGTCGCTGAACGCCAGGCCGACCTGATCGCCCTTCTGGTCGAACAAGCGACGCGCCTCGGCGTAGTGTGATCGCGCCCAGCCATACTGCTCGAGCCTGAAGAACACGTTGCCAACATTCAGTTCCAGCTGGGCCAGCAGGCGCTCCTCGCCCAGCGCCGCAAATGTCCGCCGCGCCTTGTCCGCACACTCGAGCGCCGCCTCGGAGTCACCGCTCATGTGGAGCACGTCGACCATGCTGCGCCGGATACGTGCGGTCTCGAGCTCGTCCCCATCCACCAGCGAACGCCGCTCAGCCTCGCGGTAGCAAGCCAGTGCAGCACTCTTGTCGCCGTTGCTGTGCAACGCCACCGCCCGACCGCGCAGCGCCAGCACGTGCTGCCCCTCGACGAGTCGCCCTGCGCGCAGCAGGGCCTCGGAGACGGGCAGGGCCGCCGCAGGGTCGGAGCGCACGAGCTTGTCGACGCGCGCTTTCAGCTCGAGCACGACCGAGCGCCTGGTGGCATCATCAAGCTCGCCAAACTCCTGCCAGCATGCCGCCTCTTCGGGTGCGGCCAGCAGCTCATCCGTCAGGCCGGAGAGCGCACCGTCGTCGGTCATCGACCCTCGAGATTGTCGTCGAAACGGATGCCCCGCAGGACCCATCGCAACGTGGGCGACTCGATCACCAGATCAAAAGGTCCGGACGACACATCGGATAGCTCGAACTCGCCGCACGCACTCAGGGCTCCGCAGCGGACGTTTGCGCCATCATATAACAAGCAATAGGCACCCTCGAAGCTCTCGCGCTCGTCGCCGAGCGGCAGGACCTGCCCCTGTAGCAGCCCTCCACCATTCAGCGACAGGTCGATGTCGTGGTCGCCTGTCTCGTACAAGCGCTGGCGCGGCATGGACGTGGCTGCGCCCCGGATGAATACGCCGGCGTCGGGCTGCGCTTCCGCGTCGACCACCACTTCTGTCAATCCGGCGTGCAAAGCCTTCGCGGGGATCGAGAGCAACGCGTCGCGCAGCCGATCCGTAATTTGGGTACCACTGCCGGCATCGGTGACCTTCTCGAGCGCTCGCCCGGCGAGCTCCCAGCGCGCGCCGCAACCCTCACAGATCTCCACGTGTTGCTCGACCTCGGGCAAGGACAACCCGGCGGCCCGGATCTCGACCAGGTTTTCGAGGGAATAGCAGTTCACGCGGCTTCGACGACGCCCTTGGCATCGAACCATGCTTGATAGAGGGGCGACGGGGCAAGAACGTACATCAAACTACGCTTTCTCTGTCGAGCGCCAGCCTGCTTCGTCCCGTTACTGGGAGACTACTGTGCTTGGTGAGCTTGCGCCCCAGGCTCGCCAGACAACGCCCACGCATCGGTCCGATGCTGCCGATGGGAATGTCGAGTTCCTTGGCGATCTGCGCGTAGCTTGGCTCCCTGGGGTCGAAGTAGAGCTTGGTCAGCAGACGCCGGTTGGGCCCGGCCATCTGCGCTACGAGCTCGCGTACCTGCTGGATACGCTCGAATCGATCGAGCTCCTCGCGCGGCGATGGACTCTCATCCATCCGCTGCCGATTGAGCTCAGGCTCGAGCTGTCGAAACTGTGCCCTCGCGCGTCGGATCTTGGCGGCCTCACGGCTGGCGGTGGTGAGGATCCAGGCCGACAGGGAACCGGGCTTCTCGATCAGAAGCAGGTGCCGGTGGAGGATCACCCAGGTGGCCTGACAGACCTCTTCCGCGTCCGCCTGCGAGAGACCCAGGCGCAGGGGAACGGAGAGCGCCAGTGACGCGTAGCGATCGATCAACCTCTCCCATGCGCCGGGCAAGCCCCGGCGCAGATCGCCGACCAGTTCCGTATCGACGCTGCTCACGGATGCCGGATCGTCTGCGTAGCGCTTCGGAGGTCGACGCGGCCCTCGCCCAGGAGACCTTCCTCGTCAGGGTTAAAGGCCTCGATCTGCAAGCAAGTCGTCAACAGGGCCCGTTCGGGCGATATCGAGCTCATCATCGACGCGCAGAGGGAATGCGTCAGTGACAGCGAGCCTGTGGCGACAGCCGAGGCCATGGAGGTTCCGCTCCACCAGGCGAACTGACCGTCGGGCATGGCCCCGTAGATGCCTGCGCCGGGCGCCGACATGCTGACCGCCTCGCCGTAGGCCGAGAAGGGACTGCGACGCTCGTCGAATCCGACGGACGCGATCGCGAACACTGTCGGGTAGCGCGCGGGAAAAGCCACGTGCGCACTGCCCGTGTTGCCTGCGGCCGCAACGACCTGCACGCCCTGGTCCCGAGCGATCTCGAGCGCCTGAACGACGGCGACGGACCGCGAAGACAGGGTCAGGCTAAGGTTGATCACAGCGGCGCCAGATCTGACGGCAAACCGAATGGCCTGCGCAACCTGGAAGGCTGTCCCGTTGCCATCACTATCCAGAACCCGCAGGGGCAAGATGCGGGCGTTGGGATTGATCAGCGCAATCGTGCTGCTGACGTGTGTTCCGTGACCGTAGGCCTCGTCGACGAGTCCATCGAGGTCATCGTCCACGCCATTCGCCAAATCCCAGCCCTGGGGATTGCCGGTCAGGAAGTCGTACCCGTCGCCAATCAAGTAGCCGTCGAGTGCCGGATGGGCGAGGTCGACGCCCGTGTCGATCACGGCGACGACCACAGTCAAGTCCCCGAGCTCCCGATGTGCGAAGTCCGCCCCGATCTCCTGAACCAGCGGTTGCTGTGAGTAGGATTCCTCGGAGGGGTTGCCGTCGTAGAATGCCTGTGTGCACCCCACGGCCGTCGCGCCCACGCCCAGTTCACACCGCGCAACGTCCGGAGAAGACGCGGTCCAGTTCCATTCGGCGAACTCGACGCCGGGCCTGGCCTGGACCTCGGCCAGCAACTCGCTGCGCTCGGAAACGGAGAGATCGGACGGCACGTGGAACAGGTGCAAGCGTTTCCCAACGGCGCAGTCACTCGCCGCCGCGCTGGGCACCAGCGAGGTGCCGCGGACCACGGCGCCCGGCGTCGTGCTGGGCTCGAGCGCGATGATCATCTCATCGACGATCTCGGAGACTCCGGGCCCCTGGGATTCGAGAGCTACCTGCGACCGCTGGGGCAGGGGAAGCAGGCAGGCGAGCAGTGCGAGAATATCAAGATGCATGGAACGGCGCTTTCCGAGGAACCCGGCCTAGGTGGCCAGCGAGTAGCCTGAATTCCATCGTAGCACAGATTCTCGGTCCCGCTGGCCGGACTGGAGTCGGCCTGGAACGCCCTCCTCTGGCCCGGGTTCCGGTTCGGAACGAGGCCCTCGGAGGGCTCGATCCTGCGCGCGGGGTGGCTGGCCGTCCGGGCTGCCCGTGGCGAGCCCGCGAACCGCGCCTCAGAAAGCCGCTTCGATATCGTCGGCAGCCTCGATCATGGCGCTGACCAGCCCCTCGTAGGCGTGCTCGTCGATGCCGAGGCATGCGAGCGCCTCATGATCGATAACCGGCTCGCCCAGCTCCTTGCGGATGCCATGTTCGCAATCGACGCTCACCTGTTTGGCGAGATTTACCAGGGTCGCAAGTTTGCGGCTCGGCAGCCCGAGTTGCGATGGATCGTGATGGTGGGCCGCCACGTCTTGCAGCGCCGGGGGGAAACCCCACAACTTGCACATCGCTGCACCGAAATGCTGGTGGTCTGCACCAAACGTGGCCAGCTCCAGCGCGAGTATCGTCTGTTCGTGATCCTCGGGGCTCGCCTTGGTGACGCCGTCGACAACCGTGCCCAGAGCCTTCTGGTCGACCTCGATCTCGACCAGCATCCCGAGGTCGTGGATCAGCCCCGCGGCAAAGGCCTCTTCTGGCTCCCAGGCGCCCGACTCGCGCGCCAGCACGCAGGCTGCCGCCGCAGTGCGGATCGAGTGACGCCACAGGGCAATGACCGAGAAGCGGTGGTGGATGTTGGCGGCGGGCATGATCGACCGCATGCTGGCCGCGAGGGCGACGTTGCGCAGCACGTTGCGACCCAGCAAGGCGGCGGCGCGCTCGATGCTGCTCACCTCCGAGCGCTGACCATAAAGCGCCGAGTTCGCCACCTTGAGAAGGTGGGAACAGAGCGCGGGGTCCCTGGAGAAGGCCTGGCCAAGCTCCTCAAGGGAACTCTCCATGTCATCCGCAACCTGGGCGGCCCGCGCCGCGGCCTCGGGCAGAGCCACCAGCGTGCCTGCACGACGCACGCTCGCTGAAGCGATCTCCCGCGGATCCGTCTGCTGTTGAGTCATGCTTGTGCCCGGAGGTCCGGCAATGACCGAACTATCGCCTGACGATGGCGCAGACTTGAGAGCTGACGTAGGCCCCGCGACCGAGTGGCCGATCCGGCCCTCGGCGTCCCAATTCTAAGACATCCGGTCATCAACGAGGTTTTCGCCAAGACTGCGCCGATCGGTTCAAGACGGTCCCGGTTCCGGGTCGATTGCTCCCGTCTGGGCTGCTCCGAGCCTGCCCCCGATCCCCGTTACCGACGATGCCCCGCTTCAGCTCCTCCATCATCATCAAGCTCGCTGCGTCCTTCCTCGTCGCGGCCTTGATCCCTGTCTCGATCGCCCTCGTGATGCTCGAGGAGGAGGGCGCGAGCAAGATCGTGGGGCGCACGCAGGAAAACCTGGAGACCCTCGCTCAGGACAAGGAGGACCTGATCAAGGCCCACGTGAACTCCCTGCAGATGGCCGCGTCGACGCTCGCCCGGTCCGAGGTCGTCACCCGCTTTCTGACGGAGGTCGATGGTCCCATGGAACCGGGATCTGAGTCCTTCATGCTGGGGGCACTCGCGGAGGACCTCGTTCACTCGACCCAGGACACACTATGGGGAGCCACTCACCACGTATTCCTGACGAACACCCGAGGCGAGGTCATCCTGAGCCCGCCCCACGGCGAGTACGACGACGCCTACCGTGCACCGTTCACGGCTGACGAGCTGGCGCGCAAGACACTCGGCACACACCTTGGCCACTCCATCGCAGAACACGACTTCTTCGACGAGGCCCTGACCTCCCCGACGATCACGTCGTTCTTTGGATTCGAGGAGCGCGACCATTTCCATCAGCTGATCTTGCATCCCGTCCTCGCCCCGGACGGGACGCCCCTGGGCCTCGTCGTCGTCGAGGTCGCCATCGACGCCGTGACCAACCTGCTGACGGGCGGGTTCACGCTGGGCGAGTCCGGTAAGGTCACGCTCGCCACGATCCTTGGTCAGCGCGTGGTCCACTCGCGAGACGCCGACACCGGGATCATCGACTCGGAGGGCTTGCACGACGCCATCCGCACCGGCGAGGCCACTTTCGGCGACTACCTGGTCGATCGAGAGCGCGAGGTCTTCGGCATCTACCTGCCCTCCTCCATCCACCCGTGGATCGTCTGTATCGAGATCGATCGCGCCGAGGTAATGCGTGAGGCCGCCGCCATGCGCACCTACATGTTCAAGATCCTGGGGATCACGGCGCTCGTGCTCGGTATCGTCGGAACGTTGCTCGGCATGTGGTTCGGCAAGCCCCTCGTGCGATGCGCAGCGGCCGCGCGACGTGTCAGTGAGGGCATCATCAAGGAACCGATCCCGATTTCCAGAGGGCTCGACGAGATCGGCACCCTCGAACGCGCGACCGAGTCCATGCGTTCGCGCCTGTCCGACCAGATCCAGACGCTGGATCAACGCGTCGAGGAGAAGACAATCCAGCTGACGGGCGTGCTCGAAGAGGTGCGCATGTCCCAGGATCGCTTCGCTCTGGCCGTCCGTGGCTCGAAGGACGGCATCTGGGACTGGGATCTGGAGACGGGCAAGATCTACTTCGCACCGCGCTGGAAGGAGCTGCTCGGGCTCGACGAGGACGACATCGGAGACTCCCCCGATCTGTGGTTCGGCCTCATCGCTGACGAGCAGCGCGCCGACTTCAAGCTGTTGCTGGAGCGGCACATCGATGGGAGAACCGACCAGTTACATACCGAAGTGAAGATGGCCCACGCCGATGGCGAGCCGCGCTGGATGCTATGCCGTGCAGCCGCCATTCGCGACGATGCCGGCAAGGCCGTACGGCTGGCTGGTTCGCTGGCCGACATCACAGATCTGAAGCAGGCGCAGCAGGACCTGCGTCGGATGGCCAACCACGACCGCCTGACGGGACTCCCGAACCGCGAGCTGTTCAACGACCGCCTGCAGCAGACCATCGCCCGCTCCAAGCGCCGGTCCGGAAACGACTTCGCCGTGCTGTTCTTCGACTTCGACCGCTTCAAGGTCATCAACGACAGTCTCGGCCACGATGTCGGCGACGCGCTGCTGATCAGTATCGCCGAACGCTTCCATGAGGAGCTGCGTGAGGCCGACACAGCTGCACGCTTCGGCGGGGACGAGTTCGTCGTGATACTCGACGACGTCGTGGACCTACAGACCGCGGAGGATGTGTGCGATCGGTTGCTGAGCGCCTTCGCAGCGCCGCATTCGCTGCACGGACATGAGGTCGTCTCCACGGCCAGCATCGGGCTCGTGTTGCACGAAGGGGTCTACGACGACGCCGCCAGCATGATCCGTGACGCCGACACATCCATGTACCAGGCCAAGACCGGCGGTCGGGCACAGTACCGGGTCTTCGACAAGGTCATGCACTCCGACGCCGTCCGACGCCTGCAACTCGAGCAGGACATGCGCAACGTTGACATGGACGAGGAGTTCCGGCTGGTCTACCAGTCGATCCTCAACCTGGACACGGGCGAGATCATCGGATTCGAAGCCCTGGTGCGCTGGGCGCATCCGGAACACGGACTGATGCCCCCCGATGCATTTGTCCACATCGCTGAGGAGACGGGCCTGATAGTGCCGCTTGGGGCGTGGGTGTTGCGAACCGCAACCCGCCAGCTGAAAGAGTGGCAGGTCAGGTCAGGTCGCGAAGATTCGCTGTTCATGAACGTGAACATCGCGCGCCGCCAGCTGCTGCACCCCTCATTGGTCGGCACGCTCACCAACCTGATCGAGAAGTTCGACCTGAAGAGTGGAGACGTGAAGCTCGAGATCACGGAGACCACGGTCATGGACGAACGGCACGACATGATCCCTGCAATGAAGGAGCTGCGCGACCTGGGCTTCCCGCTGGTCATGGACAACTTCGGAACAGGGCACTCGTCACTGAGCTGCCTGCACCGCTTCCCGATCGATGTACTCAAGATCGACCGCTCGTTCATCGCGAGCCTCGGCAAGAGCCGCGAATTCACCGCGGTCATCCAGGCCATCGTGACCCTGGCACATCACCTCGATCTGGACGTCGTCGCGGAGGGCATCGAGACACCCGAGCAACTGGCACAGCTGCAAGTGCTCGGCTGCATGTATGCCCAGGGCTACCTGTTCTCGAGGCCGCTCAACGCGATCGACGCGGGCCGGTCCCTCGACGGTGGTCTGCCGCGAGTGGCGTAGGGTTCGAGTCGTTACTCGTCGCCTGCGTATCCCATTCCGCGCAACACCTCCAGCATCGAATCTCCAGCCTCCTGGGCGCGCCGTTTCGGCGCCCGGCTGCTGAGCTCGCGCTGGTGATCAAGGATCAGATCCCGCATCGCCTGCGCACGTGCTGGCTCCTGTAGCGCGCGGTCACGAAGCTGATCCGGATCGTCGGCCAGCTGGTAGAGACGCATCTCGCCGATTCCCGGCGAGGTGCCGGCGGGTGCCCCCCACGGAATGGCATCGGGCGAATAGTGAAGCACCCAGTCGTCGCGACGCACGCCCAGGACGCGTACGAACTCGCGGCCATTCCACCAGCCCTTGTGGGTGTCGAAAAACAGCGTGCGCGCTTCGACCTGACCCGGCTCGAGGCGCAACGTCTCGCCGGGAAGGTGAGCCCCGACGCGCTGTGCGATCGTCGGTCCCAGCATGCGATTGGTCACCGATCCTTGAACGCTACCGATCGCTACCCCCGGCCCCTTCACGACCAACGGTACATGTATCAACTCCTCGAAGAGCGTGTGGGCGTGTTCGAGCAGCCCGTGGTCGAAGAGTTCCTCGCCATGGTCGCTCGTGAACACGATCAAGGTGCGCTCTCCGAGACCCAGCGCCTCGACCTTGTCCAGGATCTGGCCGACCCAGTAGTCGCCTGTTGCGACGCTCGCATCGTAGACATCCGAGAGCCAGCTCATCTGATCCTCGCTCACCAGATGCTGCGTCCTTGGCTGCCCATCGGCCGTGTGCTCCTGGTTCCGGCGCAGGACCTTGCCTACCGCATTCAGGAGAGCTGGATCGACATCGCTCTGGCTGGTGCCGCAGAAGCGTTGCATGTCCTGAGCGCGAGGAACATGCGGTGAATGCGGATCCATCAGCTGGAAATGGACGAAGAAACGTGTGTCACGCCTCTCCTCCATCCACTGCAGGCCTTGCGGAACCACGTCTCGGCTCTGTCGGATCTCCCTGGAGTGATCGAACTGCTCCACACCCTGGTCGAAGTTGCGCCAGGGCGAGATGAGCGGGTTACCCGAGAACGTCGCGGTCGTCCAGCCTCCCTCTTGCAAGGCCTCGGCCAGTGTCTGCAGCTCGTGGCTCAGGAAGCAGGCCTTGTTACTCACGACACCATGCTCGCTCGGCTCCAGCCCGGTCAGCAACGAGCTAACGGACGGCCAGGTCCAGCTGGAACTCGCGTAGGCGCGGTCGAACGTGAGGCCGCTCTCGGCCAGCCGCATCAGATTGGGAGTCGTCATGCGCTCGCCGTGCAGCGTCGTACGATCCGCACGCAGGGTGTCCATGACGATGAGCACCACGTTGGGATGCTCGGCGCTCGCGCGTTCCCTCGAACGCTGCTCGCTACGCACCAGCAACATGTCGGCGAAACCGGCACGGATCCGCTTCAGGCTGCTCGCATCGGCACCCGGCGCCAGAGACGTGCGCAGACGAACGACCTGCCCGGGCTCGACCGCCAGCTGACCATCGGAACCAACCGGAATCCAGCGATGAACGAATCCGGACTTCGTCACCAGTTCCGTGGCCAGCTTGGGGTGCGTGGTGATCGACTCCTGGAAGACCAGCCCGTCGTCCAGATACAGCTCGAAATCCAGGGTGAGCGGCGGCATGCCAGCGCGTGCCAGCTTGCGCGCCAGGGACAGGTCGACGCCGGCGGCGGTGCATAGAAACAAGGGGCCGGGTAGGTCCGGAATCCGGAAGCGCACCTCGCTGTCCGGTTGCAGCACGAGTGACACGCGGTCCGCGCCATCGACGCTCGCGTCGCTGGTGGGTGTGAGCGAGGCGATCTCGGGCGGCCGACCCGCTGGCGCCTGCACGACCTCCCAGAACGGCTCGCCCGCGAGGAGGTCGAGCTCGACCCGTCTCAGGAGCATCGCCTCGGAGCCATCCTGGCACGCTCCGAAAAGCAGACCTGCAGCCGCCAGGACGCCGCACGCAGCGCGCGCCCCTCGTCGCCGTCGTCGGGGCCTTCGAGCCCCTGTCTGGTGTGCACCGCGATGTCCCAAGCGGCGAGCGATTGTATCCCGGGCACCCTCCGATGTACTGAGTCGCGGCTGGTCTGTGGCACCAGACTCCCCGATTCTCGCAGAATCGAGAAGCTCGGGCGGACGCGGGCGAAGGACATGTGGACCCGTCCGATACCCGCACCTGACCCCCTCCTGGGCCCGAAATCGGCCTCCTGGCGCCGAAATGCCCGTGGCGCCGAAACTGGACCACTCAAGCTAAACGTCTGGACTGCCGAGACGGACGTACGCGACCACTTCACGGCCCCCACGAACCACGACCCGGCCCGCGAGGCGATCGTCCACTTTGCATCCGACCCCACCCCACCAAACGCCCGACCGGCCACATGCCGACCGGGTGGGTAGCTTGTCATGAACTCGAACCCGACCATCGCACTCCGCTCCGCGGAACTGTCCACCGAGCACCAGACCGCGATCCACCAGCGAACCGACCGCCTGTTCGCTGGCCTGCTGGCCTTCCAGTTCGTGGCTGGAGTCGCAATTGCACAGGGCATCTCGCCCGGGACCTGGCTCGCTGGCCAGAGCCAGCTGCTGATCGCTACGCTCCTCGGCGGCGTCATCACCGGCGTGCCCATCCTGTTCGCACTCAAGCGACCCGGCCAGGCCTCGACGCGCCATGCCATCGCTGCCGGACAGGTATTGACCGGCGCCCTGTTGATCCACCTCTGCGGTGGTCGAGCGGAGACCCATCTGCTGGCAGTGGCTTCCCTCGCCTTCCTGGCCTGTTACCGTGACCGGCGTGTCCTGATGACCGCCACGGCCATCCTGGTGACGGACTATTTCCTGCGCGGTACCCTCTGGCCGCAGTCGCTCTTCGGCAGCGCGGACGTGAGTCAGTGGCGCTCGATCGGGCACGTGGGCTGGCTCATCTTCACCAGCACGTTCCTGCTGCGCTCGCTCAGCGCCAGCGAGCGCGAGCTACATGCCACCATGGATGCGTGCGCCCTGGTCGAGGCCGAACGCGACGCACTCAACAAACAACTGGGCCGGTCCCACAAGCTCGAAGCCGTCGGACAGCTGACAGCTGGCATCGCGCACGAGATCAACACCCCGACCCAGTACGTCAGCGACAACACCCATTTTCTGCAGGACTCGTTCGAGGATCTCACACCGCTACTCGAGCTGGCCCGCGAGCTGGCCGAGGCCGTTCACGATGGCAAGGCCTCGCCCGAAGATGCCGAGGCGCTGAGGGCCGCCTTTGCAGCCGCCGACCTGAGCTATCTGGTCGCGGAAATCCCGCGCGCCATCGGCCACTCCATCGAGGGCATCGACCACGTGGCGAAGATCATCCTGGCGATGAGAGAGTTCTCAAACCCCGATGACGACCGGATGATCCCGCTGGATCTCAACCACGCCGTCGAGAGCACCCTCACCGTCGCCACGAGCGAGTGGAAGTACGTGGCCGAACTGGAGACCGATTTCGACGCCACGCTGCCGCACGTACCGTGCCTTAACGGTGAGATCAATCAGGTCATCCTGAACATGATCGTGAACGCTGCGCATGCCATCACCAGCGACACCCGTGAAGGTAAGCAGGCCGACGGCATGATCACGGTCAGCACCCACAACATCGGGGATCACGCCGAAATTCGCATCGCCGACACGGGCGCCGGCATTCCGAAAGAAGCGCGTGCAACCCTCTTCGATCCGGTGTTCCGGGCCGGCGAATCGGCCCAAGGCATCGGCAGTGACCTGCCGGCCGCGCACTCCGTCATCGTGGAGAAACACGGCGGCACGCTTACCTTCGAGACGACGGTCGGGCACGGCACCACGTTTATCATTCGACTACCGTTCGAGCAACGCGCCGGCGGATCGAAGAGCGCCGCCAAGGCGAGCGCTGCTGCCTGAGCGCCCGCGTCTCGCGTGCGCAGAGGGCTGAGCGGGCGCCAGCGGCGTGTCGCGCATGCCCTTGGGGACGGCGGCCACGGGCCGCCCCACCAGGGCGAGTTACTGAGGGCTGTGGACCCCGCTGGGTGGTATTCTGAGCCCGTGTCCGAGGTCTCGATCCGCGCGTCGTCCGTCGCATGATCGCAGTCCGCGACGCGGGCAGAGATCAGAATGCGATTCATCCACACCGCTGACATCCACCTCGACAGCCCCCTGCTGAGCCTCAACCGTTACGAGGGCGCGCCGGTCGAGGCCTTCAGGTCAGCCACGCGACAGGCATTCGAGAACCTGGTCGAGCTGGCCATCGAAGAAGACGTTCACTTCGTACTCATCGCGGGCGATCTCTACGACGGCGAGTGCAAGGACATGAACACGCCGATCGCGTTTCGACGCTGCCTGCGCCAGCTGACCGATAGGGGCATACGCGTGTTCATCGTGCAGGGCAACCACGACGCGCAGTCCAAGGTCAGCAAGGCCTTCCGGCTCGACCTGCCCGACATGGTGACACTCTTCTCGACCCGTAAGGCCGAAACGGTGACGTTCGAGGTCGACGGACAGCAGGTCGCGATCCATGGGCAAGGCTTTGCAACGGCCGCGGTCGAGGAGAACCTGGCAGCCGAGTACCCGGACGCGCTCCCCCACCACCTCAACATCGGCCTGCTCCACACGAACTGCGGGGCGAGCCAGGGCCATGGCGACTACGCCCCGTCCACGGTCCCGCAGCTCACGACCAAGAACTACGACTACTGGGCGCTCGGCCATATCCATCAGCGCCAGAACCTGGCCGAAGGTCATCCGTGGATCGTCTACCCCGGCAACATCCAGGGGCGCCACATTCGCGAGACGGGCGCCAAGGGATGCTGCCTGGTGACGGTGGACGAGGGTGACGTGACCGAGGTCGCCTTCCGGCCCGTCGACGTGATGCGCTGGGAAGAACTCGTGCTCGACGCGACCGAACTCGCGAATGGAGACCAGGTTGTAAGCGCGGTCGTGCAAGCCATATCAGACCGACTGGCCAGCATCGGAGATCTGACCCTGGCGGTTCGCGTCGAGGTGACCGGCGCCACCCGCGCCCATGGTGATCTGGTGCTGCACACAGGCCACTTCGATGGGCGCATCCGTGAGGCCGTCGTGGAACGCCTGGACGAACAGGTCTGGATCGAGAAGATCCGCCTGCGCACGACCCTGGTGCAGGACGCCGGGGATACGGGGCTCGGCGGCGATGCCCTGGGTGAGTTCCTGAGAGACCTCGACGAAGCGGGCGCGCTCGACGGGGCGTTCAGCGATGTGCGGGCCGAACTCGAGGCACTACAAGCCGCCATACCGACTGACCCGCGCTCGCCCGCCGATCTGCCGGACCTCGACCAGGAACAGACCCGCTTGGAGCTGCTCGACGCGGCCAGGCAACTGCTGGTGCCACGCCTGCTCGACCAGGGAGAGGACCGATGAAGATCGATCGTCTCGACCTGCTCGCCTTCGGTCCCTTCACGAACAAGGTGCTCGACCTGGGCGACGAGCCCGTTGGCCTGCACCTGCTCTACGGCCCGAACGAAGCGGGCAAGAGCTCGACGCTGAGGGCTATCTCGGCCCTGCTGTTCGGGGTTCCGGCACGCTCGCCCGATAACTTCGTTCACGCCTACAAGCAGCTGCGCATCGGCGGCCAGCTGCAGAACGCGGCCGGGGACAAGCTCGAGTTCGTGCGCCGCAAGGCCATCAAGAACGACCTGGTCGACCCGATCGACAACGACGCCCTACCGGCCAGCGCGCTCGACCCATTCCTGGCCGGTACCGATCGTGGGGCCTTCGAACGCATCTGGGGTATCGACCGTGATGAGCTGATCGCTGGTGGCAAGGACCTGCGTGCCCTGAAGGGTCTCGCCGGCGAGAGCCTCTTCGCCAGCGCGCTCGGCATCAACGGTCTCGGGCGCACGCTGAGCAAGCTGGAGGAGGACGGTCAGCGTATCTTCGCCACAGACCGCCGCACGAAGACTCTCATCAGCGTGGCCTCGAAGAATCACGCCGACGCGCTCAAGCGCAAGCGCGCGGCCGAGGTCTCTGTCAGCGCCTGGAACAAGCTCCAGAAGCAGCTGAGTGACGCGCTGTCGAAGCAGGAGGCCGTCCGCACGCAACTGAAGGAACTACGCTCACAGTACGGGCGCGTGTCGCGCATCCTGACGGTGCTCGAGGACATCGGAGAACGCCAGGCGCTCGAGGCCAGGCTCGCGAGCTGCGCCGACGTGCTCGTTCTACCGCCCGAATATTCCATCGAAGCGCGGCGCGAGGCCCAGAACACCCTGACCCAGGTAGCCGGCCGCCTCAGTGACGCCCGGGCGCGACTCGATGCCCCCGACGGCCTGGTCGCGCGCTGCAAGGCGCTCGTGGTCGATGAAGAGTTGCTCGGCCAGGAGCTCGCCATCGAGCAGATACAGAAGAAAGCCGGCGCCTACGAGAAAGCCTGCGCCGACCTGCCGAAGCGCGAGGCCGAGCGCGACATGTTGCGCGCCGAGGCAGAGCGACTGCTCGCGGACATCGATCCCGACCTGGACTGGGAGGGTGCCGAGAAGTGGCGCCTGAGACAATCGGTGGAAGCCGAAGTCACTCGGCTCGGTGTGCAGCACGGACGGCTGCAAGAGAGTTCGTCCGGGTACAAGGAACAGATTCGCGAGCTCGAGGCCGAGCTCAAGGCGGCAGAAGTTCAGCTCGCCGGTCTGCCCGCAGCACTCGAGACGACAGCTCTCGGTCGAACCCTCAGAGAGGTGGCCGCCCAGGGTAATCTGGACCAGCTCGCCTCGGAGCGACGGTGCGATGCCGCCGGCCTCACGGCCGAGGTCAAGCGCGAGATCAGCCGGCTCGGCCAGTGGCAAGGCAGCGCCGACGAGATCGACACGCTACAGCTTCCCCTGCGCGCGACGATCGACGAGTTCTCCAGCAGGTTCCGCCACCTCGACGACGAGCAGGCCAGGCTGGAACTGGAGCTGCAGAAGCGCCGCGACACCATCGCACGACTGGGCGAGGAGATCGAAGCCCAACAGGGCCAGCGCGAGATCCCGACACGGGCGCAGCTCGCCCGCGCAAGGACCGAGCGAGCTGCCGGCTGGCAACTGGTCCGGGAGAGCTGGTTGGGTGAACCGCCGACCGCGGAAGACATCGCGGAGTTCAGTGGCAAGGAGCCGCTACAGGAGGCCTTCGAGAC
Source organism: Planctomycetota bacterium (assembly GCA_047618565.1). Classification (GTDB taxonomy): domain Bacteria; phylum Planctomycetota; class UBA1135; order UBA1135; genus JBLHKW01. The sequence goes on along the minus strand of JBLHKW010000030.1, from coordinate 4,946 downwards.
CACGATCGCATCGGCGGATCGCGTGGCAGACGGCCTGATCGATGATTCGGAACTGTGCGCCAGGCTCGAGCAGCAACGCAGCCAGCGCGAGCTACTCGAGCGGGAGCTCGCAGCGCTCGAGACCGAGCGCGAGACCTGCGCTCCGCGACGCGCTGAAATTCAGAGAGAGTGGACGGCCCTCTGGGCGACGAGCGGGATCCTTGCACCCCTGACTCCCCGCGAGATGCTCGAGTGGCTCGACGGTTTCGGCGAACTGCGCGCCCTCATGGGACAGGGGCGTTTGGCCGGCGAGGAAGCTGCCCGGCTCGAGGGTCTCGTGAGCACGTACCGCGAACGCCTCGACGACTGCCTGGCCAATCTCGACCAACGGCCACTCAAGAAGGCAGACCGACTCACCGATGTTCTGGCCCTGTGCCAGGGCATTGTCGAACGCAGCGCAGCGGTCGACTCCAAGCGCGAACGCCTGAGCGAAGGGATCACCGACCTGCGCACCAAGCTCGATGGTCGGCGCGCAAGCATGGTGACCGCGCGCGCGGGGCTCGTGGAGTGGGAGGCGAAGTGGGTCGACGCGCTCGCGGCCCTCGGGTGTGACGCGGGTACCTCCGTCGACCAGGCCGCAGAGCGAGTGCGCGGGATTCGCGAGTACTTCTCCAAGCGCGATGACATCGTCGACCACAACGTCAAGCGCATCGGGCCGATGCAGGAAGATCGCACGCGCTTCGAGCTCGATGTGCGCGAGCTGGTCCAGAGTTGCGCGACGGACCTTGTAGAGACTGCGCCGCGGCAGGCGGCCGAGGCGCTGGCGCAACGGCTCAAGCGCGCACAGAAGACACTGCATGAGCGTGCTTCGATGCGGGAGCGTATCGACGAGGAGCGAGACAGCCTTCCGGGCCTGGAGCGACAGGAGCAGGAGGCCCAGGCGCTGCTTTCTCAGCTCTGCAGGCACGCACAGGTCGAGGATGCCGCGCAGCTTGCGGGCGTCGAGGATGCTTCCGGGCGCAAGGAGCAGCTGCAACAAGACCTGGGCGAGATCGACCAGCGACTGCTGAAGGTGGGCGAGGGCACGCCGGTCGCCGAGCTGATCGTCGAGACCCAGGGCAGGAGCGGCGACGACATGCGCGTGGAGCTCAAGGACCTGGAGGAGCAAGCGGAGGCCTGCGAGAAGCAGCGCGATCAATGGACGGCTGAGGTGGCCACATTGAAGCGCGAACGGGATGCCGTCGAGGGCAACGCGGAGGCGGCGGCGGCCGATCAGGAAGCCCTGGGTTACGTCGCCGAAGTGGCGCAGCACGCCGAGGATTATGTGCGTTTGCGGCTGGCGTCCAACCTGCTGCGGCGGCGCATCGAGAGGCACAGGGCAGAGAACCAAGATCCGACCGTCGCGCTCGCCAGCGAGCTGTTCTCACAGATCACCTGCGGATCGTTCTCCGGCCTGACCCTCGACTACGACGACAACGAAGAGCCCACCATCGTCGGTGTGCGCGGAGAGGATGGCGCGCACCTGCCGGTCGAGGCCTTCAGCAAGGGCACCGCGGACCAGCTGTACCTCGCACTGCGCCTGGCCTACCTCCAGAACCGACTCGTGGGCGAGGAACCGATGCCCATCGTTCTCGACGATATTCTCGTCGATTTCGATGATCAGCGCGCGCTCGCCACCCTGGACATCCTGGCCGAACTGGCCCGACGGACCCAGGTGATCCTCTTCACACATCACGAACACATCCGCGATCTCGCACGGCGAGCGCTGGGTGCCGATGTGCTGAAGGAGTGCACCCTCGACTGCATTCCGAGTGCCCAGGCAACGCCGGTTGAGCCGGCGGCTGCAAGCAACGGGTAGCCGGCGGCCAGGCTGCATCTGAGAAAATCGCCCGGAATCCCGGGTCAGCGGGAACTCCCGCCGGGGCTCGCTCGTATCCCCCATCGTCCCCGATCCGGCATTCCGCCGAACCCGGACCCGTGACCCTTGGTTGCTCCCCACCCCCTCGACGGCTCCCCTGTGAGTGGAATCACCGACGAAGCTCTCGCATTGCGGGCGGCCGCCGGCGAGCGCTCCGCTTTCGAGTGCCTCGTGGAGCGCTACGGGACCCGTGTCCGGGCGGTGGTCGAAAGGCAACTCGGAGACCACCACCTGGCGCTGGACTTGGCCCAGGAGGTGTGGATCCGGGCCTTCAAGGCGCTGCCGCGTTTTCGTTCGGCAAAGGACGGTGGGCGCTTCAGGCCCTGGCTATTCATGATCACCTTCAACCTCATCCGCGACCATCAGCGCAGCCAGGGCACGCGCCCCGAACAAGCGCTGGAGGATCAACTTCAGATGTCGCCGGCGTCGGAGCGCTTTGACCCCAGTGGTCGCGTCGAGGAGATCGCCGCCATCGACGAAGCCCTGCAGGCCGTGCCCGAACCCTTCGGCGCCGCGCTGCAGCTCGTCGACCTGATCGGACTCACCTACGAGGAGGCGGCGCGCAGCCTGCGCTGCACGCTCGGCACCGTGAAGTCGCGCGTACATCGCGGCCGGCTCGCGTTCCGCGATATCTACCTGAAGCTCTCGGGCGACGCGCCCGAGCCCAGCCTGGGAGCCACGAAGGAAACCCCATGAAGTGCACCGAAGCCCAGGCCCATTTCTCGGATTACATCGAGGACGAGCTGTCCGCTCGGGATGCCGAGTTCGTCGCTGCCCACCTGGAGACGTGCGGAGCATGTCGCGCGGGGCTCGAATCGATGCGCTACGCCCTGGGTGACCTGCAGTCACTCTCGTTGCGTCCTACAAGTCGCGCGGAGGTCGACGCGGTCATGGCGGCGGTCGATCGCGCTCAGGTCAAGCCGATGGCGACCTCGTGGAAGCCCATGCTGTCCCACCTCGCGGCCGCCGGGCTCGGAGCGACGATGGTCTGGATCTCGTGGCCAGCCGAGACTCCGGTCGGGCCGCAGATCGTGGAACGCATCGTCGAGGTCGAGGTGCCCTTCGAGGTCGAACGGATCGTCGAGGTGCCGGTGCCGGTCGAGATCCCCGTCGAGGTGGAACGAATTGTAGAGGTCCCGGTCGAGGTCGAACGCCTCGTGAGAGTCGAGACCCCCCTGCAATTCCACGGAGACCTGATGCTCAGCTTTACGGGCGCGTTCGCCGCGCTGGCCGAGATCGCGGTCGAGTCCGCGGACCTCGAGGCGCCCGAGCTCCCGCTCGCCATGTCGGATGACTCCCGATCCACACGCAGCGCAGTCGCCTCGCCGGTCCGCGATACGCCGCGCTCCCCCGTGCGCGTGGTGCGCAGCGGCGATCGGGTTTCACTGCAGACACGTGGCTCGACCGAAGAGGTCGTCCCGGCGCTGATCGCGATGCTCTCGACCGAGGATGCGCGCCTGCAGCGGGTGATCGAGGAGCAGCTCGAGAACATCCGTGGCATGCCCGGGGTCCCGGGCGCGGATCGAGCACGGCGCGAGCAGGCGCAGGCCTCCCCCAACGCCCTGTCCAGCTTCAAGGCCCTGATCAACGGCCCCTCCAGCGCCGACGAACCATCCGATGTCCCCTCTTCGCCCGAATTGTGGCGCACCTGGTGGGACGCTCGCAGCACCGAACTGGCTGCACTCGATACCCGCGCCACTTACTGACCCGTCACCGATTTCCCACGTTACCTCACGATGAAGACTCGAATTCTGCTCTCCCTGTTCACCGCCCTCGCCTGCAGCTCCTGTGTCACCCACAGCTTCTCCCACGCGAGCATCGGTTCGGGTTCGGGGCACGCCCTCAACGAGATCGAGGCGAGCAACGGCGAGACCCACCGATATGTTCTGCACTACGGCTCGAATGGCTCCCCGACGGTCAACCACACCGTGGAGCGAAGCTTTGAAGTCGCGCGCATCGGCGTCAACGTGCGCTCGATCGACGCCAAGCTCGCAGAGAGCATGACGGTCGCGCCGTGGGAAGGTGTTCTGGTCGACTTCGTCGCGGGCGATTCCCCGGCTGACAGGGCAAAGCTCGGCCGCGGCGACCTGTTGCTCGAGGTTGGAGGCACAAAGATCACGAACCGCGAGCAGTTCATCGAGGTTGTCGAGAGCACTCTGCAGCCGGGTGTCGAGACGACCATCCTGGTCTCCATTGGCGTGGTGGATGCACGGCGCGAGGTCTCGGCCCGCAAACTCACCCCCGGCGTGCGCGTGGTCAAGGAGACCCTGACCGACACGGTCGAGCTCGATGCGCCGATCGAGATCGAGGACCGCACGGGCATGCAACTGGTGACCATTCCCGCGGACCTGGCGCGCGAGATCTGGCCAACGGAAGGTTCCAGGGTCTACGTCAGCGGCGTGCGCGTCGGTTCACCCGCCTACCTCTCCGGCCTGCGCGGCGGCGACCACCTCCTGGCCTGCGATGGCGACGACGTCAACTCGGCGGAGGATGTGCGCATCGCCATCGAGGGCAAGTCAGGCCGCCACCAGTTCTCGGTCGTCGGAAAGCAAGGCTCCTACGAGTCCTCCACAAAGGTCGAGAATTCCCTCCAACGCCGCACGCGCTTCGGGATCCCGATCGTCATCAACTACTCGTCGAGCATGCGCCGCACGCGCGTCTCCTTCCTCAACTTCATCTTCCAGTTCGGCTTCAACTACACCGGCGAGTACCAGCGCACCGATTCCCGAGAGCCCAAGCGCACCTCGCACCTCTCCATCCTCCCCCTGGGCATGTTCGAGTTCGATCGCACTCCGACCAGCTCCAAGAACACCCTGTTCTGGTTCATCACCTGGCGCACCAGCGACTGACGCCCGCCCCGCCAATACCTAAGCCAGTCAGTTCAGAAGGTTCCTGACGCGCTATTCCCGGAGCGCTAGCCCGGATAATTTATGAAGCGCGAGCCAAAACGCGTCGATTCGGCTTCTGGTGGTGCTTCTCGCGCGTTGGCCCCGGAGGCGACCCTTACGGGTCGTCGAGGATGCCAACGCGCGAGAAGTGCCGCCAGAAG
>JBLHKW010000029.1:0-38678 GCA_047618565.1 Planctomycetota bacterium | reverse complement strand
CACTCACTCACTCACTCACTCACTCACTCGTCGTCGTCGTCGTCGTCGTGGTGGTGGTGGTGGTGGCCGTCGGGGCCGTGCGCGTGGCCGTGCTCGATTTCCTCGGCGGTGGCCGTGCGCACCTCGAGGACGTCGACGGCGAAGTTCAGGTTCTTGCCCGCGAGGGGGTGGTTCATGTCGATCAGGACGTCCTCGTCGCCGATTTCCCTGATCACGAGCGGGAGAACGTGTCCATCATCATCCTCCGCGGCCAGCTCCATCCCGACCTCGAGCTTGAGATCCTCGGGGAAGGATGTACGCGGCATGCGCTGTTCGCCTTCGGGGTCGACGTCGCCGTAGCCCTCTGCGGGGACGACCTTGACCTTGACCGCCTCACCGGGCGCCTTGGTGGCCAGCGCAGTCTCCAGACCCGGGACGATGCTTTGGGACCCGTGCAGGTAGACGAGCGGATCACCGTCCCGTGAGGAGTCCACCTGACTGCCGTCGTCGAGGGTCAGGGTGTAGTGGATCGTGACGATCTTGCCGTCGGCGATGGTTTCGGGCACGGGGGGCTTCCTTATAATAGTGGGGACAGCCGGCCACGGGACCCGGGAGCACACGCCCCGACCCTTGGCCATCTGGGCGGCCGAATATGAGCTGTGGGGGCCCGGGGCGCCCGGACAAACGGCCAAATATCAAGCAGACGGGGCAGATGCTGGTCAGCATCTGCCCCGTCTCCTGTTGCCGACAGCCCGGCCTCTCTGCTACTCGGCCTTGCCGACCAAGAGCTCCACCAGAGCGTTGATGTCCAGGATCGACGGCACACTCGGATCGTTGGAGTTCAGGGTCACGTGGTCGAACTGCAGGTTCGTGGCCGCCTGCTGGGCCAGGTAGATGCGACCACCGACCGTGTCCAGCGCCTTGTTGCGCAGCTCGTTCCGCAGGGCTTCGGACTTCGCGATCGCCAGGTTTCCCTCGGCGATCATGGTCTCGTAGTCCGCGTCCGCCTCTGCGCGCACCCGTTCCTCGTACCGGTCAGCATCCGCGTTTACCTGAGCGATCTCGACCTCCGTCGTGGCCCGCAGTTGCTCGAGACGCTTGTCCCAGTCTCCGCGAAGCTCCTTCTCGGCGGCCTCGATCTCGGCATTCTTGGTCTCGGTGATGGCGCGCTGGTTCTCAACCAGCTCCTCGGCCCGAGCGAGCAAACGGTTCTGGTACGTCAGCTGCTTCTCCTGAAGTTTCTGTTCGTAGGGACCTGTGAACCTCACCGCCCGAATCAGGACCTGCTCTGGCTTGACATAGAAGGCCTTGAGCGCCTCCTCGAGCTTCGGCATGGCGTCCTGGCTCGCAGCCAGACGCTTCTCGGTGCTGTAGATGTCCTCGGACGCCAGGTTGGCCAGCTCCTCTCGCATGACGCTCTCGACGGTCGTGAACACACGCTGCCGGTAGACGTCCTTAAGGCCCTGCTCGACCATGCTGTGGCCTTCGCCCTCGCGGATGCGGTAGGTCACCGACAGGTCGAAGGTGGCCGTGTTGTTGTCCTTGGTGCGCAGGACGAGCGGCGGCTTGAGTTCCCCGGTGTCCGAGTCAGAACCCGAATCGGCGAAGGTCACGAAGTGCGTCCGGCGGTCCAGGAAGTGCCACTTGTGATAGCCAGTGATACCCAGGTGAAAGCCGGTCTCAAAATCCTGGTCCAGGATACCAGCTCCGCCCCACAGGGCCTGCTTGACGCCGATCGTGCCCGGGGGCACGCGCTTCACCATGGACATGAAGACCATTCCACACAGGATTACGACACCGATCACAGTCAGAAATAGTTTTGCAGCTCTCATCTTCAGTTTCCCCCGTTCATGCTGGTCTCATCAATCATGGTGTCTTTGCCACGCGCATCCATGTGCTCGAGCCGCTTTGGCATGGGATCTCGGCTGTAGGGCACCAGGGTAAAGGTGATATCCCTCAGTTTCTGGATGATCGCTTCACGCACAACGACCTGACCGCGCTGCTCGAGGGCGCGCGCCTTCTCGGCGATACCCTCGGCTTCCTTCGTGTACTTGGCCTCCAGCCCGCGCGCTTGCGCCGTCAGCTTGCTGCGCTCAGCCTCACCTCGCCCGGCGCGCTCGGTGGCGTACACGTCGGCCGACTTCCGCGCGGCGATGAATCGCTCCTGGGCCCCGAGCAAGCTGCGCCGAAGGTCCCCCTGCAGGTTCTGCTGCTCCACTTCCTTCTCCTTCGAGACCCCGGCGAGGCGTTGCGCCCGTAGCTGATCCAGGCGCTGGGCCTCTGCGATCAGGCGCTCAACCTCCTGGTCCGCTTCCTTGCGCTCCTCGATGGCGGCCTCGTAGCTATCGTCGAACTTCGGGTTGGGCGTGTTGATACGCTCGATGCGGATGCCATGGGGCTCGATCAGCGCGTTGATACGCCGCTTGGCTTCGTTCGGAGCTGCCTGGTACACCGTCGGGTTCGCGACCTCGACGGCCGAATACCGGCCAAACTCATCCCGCAAGATCGAACGCGCATGCGCCTTGATCCACTCGTCCTTGAACGCGGAGCCGGGCCCCGAATCGTTTAGCACAGTGGACGTCTCGCCGGGAATGACCTCGTAGAGGATCGTCAGTTCGTCGAACCGAAAATTGGATCCGTCGTTGGCGCGCACATCCAGGTGCGGCACGTGGTTGGCGCTCACGTGCTTGCGACCCTTCATCGTGAAGAGCTGCGTCGTCCGGTCGAAGGTGAAGACCTCCTCGATGAACGGAATGTAGATCTTGTAGCCGGGCTGGGTGATGACCTCCTCGTTCCCGGTCAAGTAGTTGACCACGATGCCGACTTCCTCGGCCTCGATCGTGGCGATACCCAGCTTGCCGGACAGCGCCATCAGCGTGCCGATGAGCAGCAGCATCCCGAACATGGCCGCGGCAATGGTGACGAGTATCGGTGGCCGTTGGCCGCCGCCCGTCTTCTTGGTCGGCTTTGGCCCCCCCTCCGGGGGCCAGCCGCCTACGTCAATCGTCTTACCCATAATGTCTCTCTAATGTCTCTCTCTGGTTCACTTTCTCGGTGCGCCCTATTCGGGCGCTGGCTGGAGCGGTGATCGCGCTGGTCGGCCGCATGCTAGCGCCGCTGTGGGAGTCTTCCAACAACCTCCCGCTCCCTACGCCAGCCCAACTGGCACATTCACGAAAGCGGACGGATGTCCGCCCTGCCGGGGGGACCGTTGTGGGGCTCGGAGGTTGCGACGGGGATCATGAAGGAGGATCCTGCCCCCATGGAAGCCCCCTTCGATCCGGACGGGCCGGCCGCTGACGATAGCGGCATTTATGGCCTTCCTCACGACGCGAACGAGGCGCGCGTGCACGTGCTGGGGGTGCCCTTCGATGCCACGACGTCCTACCGCAAGGGCGCGGCCCACGGACCGTCGGCCGTGTTCGCGGCGAGCAAGCAGGTCGATCTCTTCGACCTCGAGTTCGATTCGCCCTATCGAGCGGGCATCCACATGCTCCCGATCGACCCCCACGTCGAAGAGCTGAACTCCGAGGCGACCGAGTGCGTACGCTCGGGAACAGAGCAGGCACGTGTGAACGCCATCGGCGCGGAGCTGAACGGGATCGTGCACGCTCGCAGCCAGGCCAGCCTGAGCGCGGACAAGCTGCTCGCCATCCTCGGGGGCGACCACTCGGTACCCTTCGGAGCCATCCAGGCCTGCGCGGAACAGCACCCGGGCCTCGGCATTCTGCATTTCGACGCCCACGCCGATCTGCGTGAAGCCTACGACGGCTGCATCTGGTCCCATGCTTCGATCATGTTCAACGTCCTGGATCGCATCGACGGAGTCTCGAAGCTGGTGCAGTGCGGCATCCGGGACCTCTCCGGCAGCGAGCACGAACGGATCCAGAGCTCCGAGCGCATCCACACGCTGTTCGACCGGGACTGGCAACGAACGGCCTCGGACGGATTGTCCCTGCGCGAACTCGTGCGCCGCACCCTCGACCCGCTTCCCGAAGAGGTCTGGGTCAGCTTCGACATCGACGGGCTCGATCCAGCCCTGTGTCCGAATACGGGCACGCCGGTTCCCGGCGGTTTCGACTGGCACGCGACCATGCTGTGGCTCGAAGAGCTCGCCAGCAGCGGGCGGCGCATCGTCGGCCTGGACCTGACCGAGGTCAGTCCGGGGCCCGCGGGCGACCCGGCCGGGGAGGGCTGGGACGCCATCGTGGGCGCGCGCCTGCTCTACAAGCTCATTGGAGCGGCTCTCATCAGCCGCGATGCGACGATTTCCCGCCCCCATTGAAATGCCCGGCCCATGTGGCCGTACAGCCAACCATGTCCCAGCCTTTCGACACGCCCTACGCCGACCATTCCACCCCCCAGGAGCCGTCCTGGAGCACTCGCCTCGACACGCAACTCAACCGCTTCCTGCGACCGGGTACGCGCGACTGGGCGGCGGCCTGCCACCTGGCGCCACTGATCGCCACGGCGGCACCGATACCGGGACTGGGCGCATTGATCGCACTTGCGGTCTGGCACCACAAACGCGGTGTCGAGCCCGGCGTCATCGACCATGGCCGCGAAGCGCTCAACTTCCAGATCAACCTCGCCTTCTGGAGCGCCATGGGCATCTCGCTCTTCCTCGTTCCGTGGATCCTGATCCAGATCGTCGCCGTCTCGGTGTCGCTGGTGGCCGGCATCACGACCCTGCGCGGCGACGAGGTGCGTTACCCTTACATCCTGCGCCCGGTCAGCTGACCCACGTATTCCGGGGAGCGCTATGATGAGGGCCAACCGCCCCGTACCTCGTCATCCATCGGTCCCCCCCCATGCTGATCGCAAGCACGCTACTTTTCTGCGTCGCGCCCGCCCTTACCCAGCAGGCTGCGGCCGCGCCGCACCAGCCGGGCAATCTGCGCGCGCACCCGTTCGCCGTCGAACACGTGTCACCTGATCTGAACGCCCTACACGTGGCGCGCACGGGCGTCATCGAGGTGCGCTTCACGCACCCCATTTCCGCGTCCAGCATCACATCGCGCAGTTTCCGTGTCGACGGGCGCTGGAGCGGCGTCCACACGGGTGCACTGCAGATGTCCAACGGTGGGCGGCACATCACGTTCACTCCGAGCGTCGCCTTCTCCGCGGGCGAGATGGTCTACGTCAACATCGCACGCTCGGTGCGCAGCAAGGCCGGGATCCCCCTGGGCCGTGGCTACGGGTGGAGCTTCTGGGCGGACTCCGTGTCGACCAACCCGAGCTTCAGTCACGTGGACACGCTCATTCCAGGGGACACGCCCTACGGTGCCTACGGCGGCGACATCGACGGTGACGGCTTCCTCGATCTGTGTATCCCCAACGAGAACACGTCGGACGTCTCCGTCTTCATGAACGACGGCACCGGCAGCTTCGGTGCGTCCAGTTCCTACGGGGTCGGTTTCCACTGCAGCCCCAGCGAGGGCATGGACATGGATTTCGACGGAGACATCGACCTGGTGGTCTCGAACATCCTGAGTCACGACGTCTCCGTGCTCATCGGCAATGGCGACGGGACCTTCCAGCCCCAGAGCCGCTACGCCAGCGGTGATCAGCCCCGTGGGCTGGCGCTGCTCGATGTGGACGGCGACGGGGACATGGATGCGGTTACGGCGAATCGGACCGGCAACAACATGAGCCTCTTCCGCAACGACGGGAGCGGCCGATTCCTGGCCGGAACCTCATTCGAAGCGGGCGTGGATGGCGAGACCGCGGTCTGTGCCTGCGACATGAACAACGACGGCCTGCTGGATCTGGTCGTGGCAGGCATCTTCGATGGTCAACTCGCAGTGTTGCTCTCCGATGGCAATGGACAGTTTGCGCTGCACTCCACGCGCGCCATCGGCACCAGCCCGTGGATGGTGGTCAGCGGAGACCTGAATGGGGATGGCAGCAACGACATCGGCGCCTGCCTCGCAGGCGCGGGTACGACGGCCGTCGTGCTCAATGACGGAGCTGGAAACCTCGGGGCGCCCGTCTCCTACACGGCGGATGCGTTCCCGATCGCCCTCGACTTCGGTGACATCAATGGCGACGGGTACCTGGACCTGACGTCGAGCAGCTACTCCGGCGGCACCTTCCGGCTCTACACGAACGACGGAACGGGTTCGTTTTCAGGCGCCGGTATCCTGCCGGCCATTCAGGCCGGGAGCTGCACCGTCCTGCACGACTTCGACGGCGATGGAGACGTGGATATCACCGCGATCGACGAGCTCGCGGACCGGGTCTTCATCTTCCGGCACGACGACTGAGCGGCCGATTCCGCGCACGCTCAGTCGGAGCCGGACGCCATGCCGGCCATGATTTCGGCGGCACGATCGAGCACGCGCAGGTCGGCTGCCGCGAGCCCGTCCATCAACTCACGGACCGATTTCAGTCGCCGGGCACGGGCGCGCACCAGCAGGCGGCGCGCCTTCGGCGTGGCCTCGATCCGTACGGCGCGCCGGTCCTCCGGTTCGGGCTTGCGCCGCACGAGCCCGTCCTTCTCCAGGGCCTGGATCAGGCGCGTCATCGTCGGCGCGCGCACCTGCTCGGCGTCGGCCAGCGCTCCGACCGTGCGCGGCCCAGCGAAGACCAGTACCGAGAGAGCCGATAGCCGGGCGGGACTAATCCCGCTTGCCTTGTCCGACTCGCGCACGCACCGCAACAGGTGAATCGCAGCGGAGTGCAGACGGTCTCCAATCGCCTCCTGGCGGATCGCGGGTCGCGTGCTTGACATATCGACGGCAGCTTAGCGCTATTTAGCTAGCCTAGCTAACCTGTTGAGACCACACGCAAGGCAAGGAGAGGCCGCCGTGACCGAGAACGCCGAGAACCAGCAGGGCAAAGAGCTCTTCAACGCCATCGCGGAAGGTGCCTGCCTCGACATCGAGGCCCTGCTTGCGTCCACCCCCACGCTGGCCGGCAGTAGAAATGAACATGGGTTGTCGCCGATCATGTGGGCGCTCTACAACCGGCAGACGGAGGCAGCGGGGCGCCTGCTGGTCTGCGGGTGCAAACCGGACACCTTCGAGGCCTGCGCGCTGGGGGATCAGGACACGGTCGCGCGAGCTGTGGAGTCGGATCCAGGATTCCTCGAGCGCAAGGCGCCGGACGGATTCACGCTGCTGCACCTGGCCTGCTTCTTCGCGCACGAGGCCCTTGCGGGTCACCTGATCGAAGCGGGCAGCGATGTGAATGCCATGGCGGACAATCCTGCCCAGGTCGCGCCGCTGCACTCCGCCGCCGCAGGCAGCTCCACGCCAATCGTCGCTCGTCTCCTGGAAGCAGGGGCCGATCCGAACAGCACCCAGGCAGGCGGGTACACGGCTCTGATGTCTGCAGTCATGCAGGGCAATCGCGAGATGGTGGTGGCCCTGCTCGGTGCTGGAGCCACGTCGGACATCACCGCCGCGGACGGGCGTACAGCCCTGGGCATCGCGACGAGCTCGGAGCGCGACGACCTGATCGCCTTGCTGACCCTGTAGCCGCTCGAATCGCGCTCCGGGGGTGGCCCTGAAGGGCGGACTCGAGGCCCGCAGCAGGCGTGCACCGGCTGGTTTGATTCGGTAGGTTCATCAGCCATGACCGTCATGATCGTTGCGCCGCCCGCACCCACTCCAGTACGGAGACTGGAAGCATGCATCCTCGCCTGAAACGGCAGCTCAAATCACACTTCGGTGAGCGCGACATCCCTGAGGAGCTGGCGCCGCTCTTCGAGAGTGTGTGTCAGGCCTACGAGGAGGCGGATCGGGAGCAGCTCGCCGCCAGCGGCGGACCGGAGCAAGCGGCTTCGAGAGCGGTACTGACGAGCGCGCCCCCTGCCGCGCGCACCGATCAGATCTTGCTGATCGACGAGAACGGCATGATCGTCGAGTGCAAGGGCGGTGAGCCTGGAACGCTCTGCTTCAAATCCGAAGAGAGCGTCGGCAAGAAGTTCGCCGAACTGTCGCTCATCGAGGGCGCCGCATGCACGATGCAAGCGATCGAGCGCTGTCGTATCAGCGCTGTCGTATCAGCGCAGCGTTCGAGTCCGCGGAGATTCAGACAGAGGGCAACGGGCGCATCGAGACCTTTGAGGCGCGCGTCTTCGCGACGCGCCACGCCGGCATTCACGACCGGGTTCGTAGGTAGAGCAACTGGCGGTACTTGGTTCCGAATCCGCTCCGACTCCCACGAGCAGCGGCGCCTGACGCATTCAGTCGACCGAACGGGTCACGCGACTCGAAGCTGTCGATAGGACTCCGAGAGCGGTGCGTGCACAGCCTCGACAGCCTCCAGGACAACCCGGAAGAGCCGTTCGGAGGCATCCAGGTTCGATTGCACATCGGTTGCAGCGGCACCCGCATCGGAGGCCTTGCGGATCTCCTCCTGAGCCATGACAGCCAGGAAGGGAACGCTCTTGAGGGCGCGGCTCAGGCGTGATTCTTCCTTCGAAAGACGCTTCAATCTGGACTCGTCGCCGCGCGCAGAGCGAACCAGCTTCAGGCAACTCCGCCCCACGGTTCTGCAGGTCTCGAGATGACCCATGACCTGGACAAGACTGCGGGTCATGTGGGTCCGCGCGTGGGCTCGATCCCAACGCGTCGCACAGTCCGCAAGCTGCTCTCCGGATACCGGTAAGGACGTGTCCGTCAGTCCGCGCAGGAACTCTGCCAGGGGAACGTGCTGCATGCCGTCGATGTAGGCGCCGCCCTCGGTACAGTTGAAGACCTCGGCCGAGCATTCATCGGACGCCAGCACGCCCACGAACCAATCGATGAACACCGCGAAGGCGCGCGGCGTCGTGACCGTCCCACCGTGGTAGCCGGGCACCTCGAAGGTCTTCTGCGAGGGTGCGGGAACGTTGCCCAATCCCCATCGATTGAAGCCGTCGACGGGGAGCTGGCGCTCGAGCACGAACTCGCCGTCTTCGGAGAAACTCGCCACGGACTCTCCGTCGCGGGTAGAGGCTGCGTAGTAGCGCGCACCTTCCAGGGCCAGGTCCTGGCCAATGAAGGCCACCTGCGGACATCCCATGCGGTGAGCCAGGCTGAATTCGGAGCAGGCCACGGAGCCGCCAGTGCTCAGGAAGGCGTCCTTTCCGAGGAACTCGAAGGCCCACAGGTCGACCTCCGGATGGAAGCCGTAGGTGAAGATCTGCTGCGCCGGCAGGTCGAACAGGTCGGGGCTCGAGCTCGCCATCAGGACCAGAGCGGGCACGCGCGAGAAGTCGTAGTCGCCATACTGCCAGGCCAGGGCCTGCGCATCGCCCACGACGACGATGTCGGGCACGACTCCGATCTCGTCGAGTGCTTGCAGCGCGTGGGGACAGGTCATGATCAGCGCACGTCCGGCCAGGTCCTTGAGCAACCCGATGTTCTTGTCGAGCGAGGGTCCCGGAGAGACGATCACGCAGGGTCGGTCACTGAAGAGTCCGCTCAGCTCGTCAACACTGGGATGGCTCGCGAGCTCGGTCATGTTCTGGACCATCTGCTGCATCCAGAGGCCGCCAAAGTGGTCGACAGTGTTGCGCCCGGTCTTCCATGTGCGCAAGGCCTTGCCGATCAGGTCGGGGAGTTCCTTCAGCAAGGCCGGATCCACCGACGCTCCCGTTATGGCGTTCACGCTGGCGAGCTCGGGCGCGGTACCCGACAGGGACTGGATGTACTCACGCAGGGATTCATGATCACGGACGACCAGCGCACAGCCGTCGGCGGCGCACGCATCCTCGGGCGCCAGGTACGACACGATCCGTTGCTGGCCATGGGCGCGAAAGAGCGCGGCCACGCCCGCATGGTCAGCGCCCACGAGCACGAGGATGTCGCGATCCGGCTGCCAGCCCTGCGGCAGGACCGAGATGGGATTCACACTGGTCTGGGAACTACTCATGACAGACTCTCCGCTGCGGGGATTGCGGGCGCGAGCTCGGAGCGTGCCGCGCGTAGGGGTCTCAAACCATCCAACGGATCCGAACGCCAGATGCGCTCATGTGCTTCGCCTGCCAGGGGCCGCTTGTGCCCGTCCCCGTCCATGGGACTCCGATCGTCCACGCCGCTGGCGCCGGCTTCCAGACTCCCGATGACTGCGTGGATCTGGTCCGGCAACCAGCAGTGCCCGAAGCTGTACTCGTCACCGGCACGGTCCAGATCCATGTGGAACTCGACCATCTGCGCATCGAAGCGCTCGACCGCGCGCCGCACCACCGCCCCGTCCGCACTGTGGTCGGACCATCCGACAGGCACCTGGAAGCGTGCACGCATGGCCTCGATCGCAGCCAGGCCGGCGTCCTCTGGACGCGTGGGGTAAAGCGACACGCAGTGCAGTAGCGTCGGCGCTTCGCACCCGCCCTGCGCCAGGGCTTCCACCGCAGCATCGACCTCGTTCATGTCGGCCATGCCCGTGGCCAGGACGACCGGCTTGCCGGTGCTCGCCACTTCGCGCAGGAAATCCAACCACAAGACCTGGTATGACGACACCTTGAAGAAGTCGACCCAGGGCTCGAGTTCGGCGATCGCGTCCCGGTAAAACGGCGTGGAAGCGAACTGCAGGCCCAGACTGTGGGCGTGGGCAGCGAGCTCCGGATTGAATTCCATGGGCAGCTCCCACGCACGACGGCGAGCCAGCGCAGGATCGTGCGCGAGGGCCTCGCTCGAGAACAACTCGTCGATGCGGAACTGCTGAAACTTCACGCCGGCACAGCCGACGCGCGCGGCGGAGTCGATGAATGCGCACGCGCGCTGGATGTCGCAACCGTGATTGCTCGAAACCTCGGCGATGAAGGGCGGAATGTTCATTGATAGACAGGGTGCAGGACCCTGTGTGCGGTGAGTCGCAGGTCGAAATCCGGGAACGCGCGGCGCGGGTCGCTGCCACCACCGAGGCTGGTGTCATCGACCTCCTCGAGCGAGAAGGCCAGCCGGGTGAGCAACTGCCCGTCGATATTTGTGCGCGACAGCAAGGGCAGCACGGGACAGCGGTCGCGGCGCCACTCCAGGTCCAGTCGCAGGTCGCCAGCAACGATCTGCAGGGGTCCTTCGCTGGCACCGAAGGCCGCACGCGCGGAGACGAACGGGCTCAGGCCATGACCGTGGTCGCAGTCGCGATCGATCGGGAACGTCTCCGGAAGACCGCCCTGGGCGCAGCGGATCGCCAGGCCGCGCTGGTTGAACTCGGGGAACAAGGTCATGTGCGCGGTGCGCAAGCTGCCGCGCGGCTGCGGCCCCCAGGCCGAGAAGCCGTAGGACTGCTCGATCCCGTCGCCCGTGATGCGAATGCGCTTGGGCAGCGGACCCAGGGCTGTGGGAACGCTCGCCTCGACCACGATCGCATCGCCGTCGATCCAGCAGTGATGTTCCACGGGCTCCAGGTCCGTGACGCGCCGCGTACCGGGCAACTCCAGGACCGTGTGCCCGCTGTAGAAGTCGGCCGTCCAGTGGATCGAATCAAAGGTGCCGTGGGGCAGGGTGCCGAAGACGGGTTCGTGACCGAGACTGCGGAAGAGTACGCGCTCGATCGCCAGCCCCCGCCGCAGGTTCAAGGTGACCTGAACCTCGCCCACGCTCAGCTCCAATCGACGTCCGTCCTGCCTGATCTGCGGCGCCTGGGTGCAGCGCTTCGGAACAACGGGCGCACCGGGCTCCGGCTCCGTTCCTGCGCCCGCCGCCAGCTCGTCCTGAAGGTCCTGCCAGCGATCCGCGCTGAGATGTGTCCTGAGATCTGAGCCCCACGTGCGACACAGATGGCGCCAGTCGGCAGCCTTCCCGTCGCGCAGCTCGAGATCGGCCGCGCGCCCGAAACAGAACGCATTCAGATGCAGGTCGTCGCGCCCGCTCAACGCCCAGCGGGTCAGGTTGTACTTCGGTTGCTTCTTGACCGGCGCGGGATCCGCGCAGCTGGTCAGGCGCACCTGTGGCTTGGCGTCCCAGGGACTGCGGCTCCATACTTCGTTGGGGGTCGTGAACGCCACTCCACGTTCGTTCGCAAGCAACATGGCCTGTGCAATCCGCGCCCACTCGCTCTCGGATGCCCGCGCTGGCTCCGTGTCGTAGCGACCTGGGCGGAAATCGAAGATCTCCGCGTCGCCCGCGTACAGGAAGAGCGCTCGATCATCGGCGGACTGTGCCGCAACCCAATCCGCGTACTCCTCGAGCTCGATCTCCCCGAAGGCCACGCGTTGCATCTTCTGGAATGCGGTCGTGTCCGCCCACAGCACGCCAATCTGGCGCCCACCGGGAGAACTCGTCCGCACGCTCTGGTAACGCCACTCCTCATTCCACTCGGGATGGCCCAGACGCGGGTTGTTCCACTCCATCACCACGGTCTCGTAGCCCGCATCCAGGTAATGATCGACCATGCCCTGGGACCACGCCATCTCGTTGACCAGAGCGGTCGTGCTGGAAGCACCGAGCAGTCGCTGGTAGGTCTTCTGACCCAGTCGCTGGTTCCAGCGGTTGACGCGCGCGGGCACCAGGGGTCCGATCAGCTGTGTATCGCCGCTGCCCACGAACTCGACCCGCCCGCGCTGCACCTCGGCGCGCAGGCGCTTGCACCAGTCGGGATCCAGGCCGTCGATCAGTTCAAGGGTGTGGCCGCTGGCCTCGATGGCGAGCTTGAGTCCAGGCACCTGATCGAGGAGCCCGAGCAGGGGCCAGTAACAACGGGCGACGACCTCCGCACGCCGCTCCTTGGAGATCGACGAGTAGCAGAGGTTCAGATGGAAGAGCAGGATGCCGGAGAAACGCATGATGGGCCTCGCTAGTCGAAGAGCATGCCCCCGTTGAGGTTCAGGGTCTGGCCTGTGATGTAAGCGGCGCCGTCGGAGCAGAGGAAGGCGGTCGTCTCGCCGATCTCCTGCACCGTGCCCAGTCGCGCGGCCGGGATCCCGGCCACCTTCTGCTGGCCCGCCTCGCTATCGAGCTCGGCCGCGCTCATCTCCGTCGCGATCAGCCCCGGGGCAATCGCATTCGAGGTGATGCCCTGGGCCGAGTGCAGCTTCGCGATCGAACGTGTGAAGTTGATCAGGCCAGCCTTGGAGGCGGCGTAGTGGAGCTGGTTCATGCCGCCCCACTGCCCGCCGATCGAGCTGATGTTCACGATGCGGCCCCAGTTGCGCGCGAGCATGTGCGGCAGGACCTGGCGCACGCAGCGCACGGCACCCAGCAGGTTGACCGAGAGCATGTGCTCCCAGTCCGCATCGGTGAGCTGCAGGAAGGGGCGTTCCTGTGCGATGCCGGCATTGTTGACGAGCACATCGATCGGGCCCATCTCAGCCCGTATGGCGCTGCTCGCAGCCACGACCGAATCCGGATCTCCCACATCGACATGGAACGCGCGCGCGCCCGCAAGTCCCGATGCAATGCGCTCCGCGTCCTCCCGGCTCGTGCAGAAACCCACGGCGACGCGATAACCCGCGCGCCCGAGCGCCTGGGCGATTCCGGCACCCAGTCCGCGTCCGGCTCCGGTAACCAGGGCGACGCGATCGACAGCATCCAAGCTCATGCGGGCACTCCTTCCGGTCTGCAGCGCGCCTGGCCAAGCGCGATAATCTCATCGGCGTACGCGCTCACATGAACGCCTTCATCGCGGCAGCGCTCCTGCAGGGACCGGCCGACCGATTGCGGCTGCTCGAGCAAGCTCAACGCGCGTCGTACCGAGCGTGGACTCGAGCCATCGGACAGGTCGATGCAGCAGTCCTCGATTCCGAGCGATCGGGCCATGTAGTCGGTATTGGCTTCACAGCTGAGGGGCATCACGGGCACACCCTGGGTCGCCGCAAACAACGCCCCATGGCGCCGCATGGTCAACAGGGCCGTCGCGTGCTGATAGACCCCGAGGGCCTCATCCACGGTCAACGGGTCCTCGATGAAATGCACACCAGCCTGGTCTCGCATCGCCGCCGCCACGCGACGTGCGATGACGCGGTCATCGGTCTCGTCCCGGTCGACGCGATAGGTCATCTGGGGCACGAAGAGCAGCTGCAGCGCTCGTGCGCTGCGCAGCTCATCCAGCCAGCGCGCAAGACGCCCTTCGAACTCACCCACCGCACCGTCGCGCCAGGCGTAGCTGCGCAGGTTGAGCGCGAGCACGGGCAGCTTCGGGTCAAGGCGCGGTAGCTTCGGTCCAGCGTAGGGTTCCACGGGCTCCAGCCCGAAGGCCGGATCGGGAAGCACGACGACACGTTCGTCGATAAGTTCCGGGTCGAGCGCGCGCAAGACTTCCAGGGACGAGGTCTCGCGCAGGCTCACGTGATCTGCGTTGCGCACGATGTAGCGCAGGTGTTCCCGACCACTCTCGGTCGCCAGCTCCTCGAGCGACTGGGCGAACAGTGAGATGCGCGTACCGTGGCAGCGCGCCAGGGTCACGAGCAGCGCGAAGTAAGCCAGGTGCCCGCGTTGAAAACCATGGGTGTAGTCGACCAGCATGCGCCCGCCCCCCACGACCAGCACGTCTGCTTCGGCGATGCGCCGCGTGAGCTCGATCAGGTCGGTGTCGTCGGCCTCGCCATTGAGGCCACGGAATACCTTGCCGCGCGCGGCCTCGCGGGACGCGTGGTCGAGGTTCGGAATCGAGGTCACGCCGTACTGGGTGTCGAACGCTGGATCGGGATGTCGGGAGAGCAGGCTTACCTGGACGCGCTCACCGCGACGCTCGAAGTCGCGCATGAGCACCTGCAGCATGGCGTGGTCGCCCAGGTTGCAGGTGTCGTATCCGCCGGCGAGGACGATGCGCATCAGGCCATCTCCAGGGCTGCACACGATTCGGCCAGCACCTGATCGGCGCCGGCGTAGAGGCGCACCACCTGGACTCCGGCTGCGCGTTCGGCGGCCAGCGCGTTCCAGATCTCGGTCTCGGCCGCGTGGGATGAAATCACGATCGCCGCGCCATCGCGCAGGTCGGTCGACATGGGATTGTGAATTCCGTAGGCCCCGAACTTCTGTCCGTGGCGTATCGGTGAGGAGTCCAGCAAGCCCTGGATGTCGAGATGGGAGTCGAGCTCGGTGTAGGCCAGCATCTGCGAACTGTGAATGCCCGCGCCCCACAGCCATGCGCGCGCGCCAGGCTCCAGCGCCGCCTTCACCACGCCCTCGACGCCCGACCACGAAGAGCGTTCGTGCTCGAGGTGCGCCAAAAGCCCTGCGCGGCTGCCGGGGATGTCGTGCTTGCCGCGCCCGACCGCGGCCGAGGCACCATCGCTGGCGCGCGCCAGAACGCGAATGATCGGATAGAGGTCTTCCGAGAAGCACTTCTGCACCTGTTCGGCCACGTAGCCAGCGCGTCCCAGCAGCTCCAGCAGGCTGGCTTCACCGAAGTAGCTGAGGTGTTCGAAGGTCAGGTAGCTGGGGGGAAAGCGGTGGACCTGCTCGAACAGAGGGACCTCGACCAGGACCCAGTCGGAAGGCTCCTGGGCGGCCCGTATTCGGCGCATGACGCCCAGCGGATCATAGAGATGCTCGAGCACGTGCGTCAGGATCCACATCTCGACGCCGCGCGGGAACTCGATCTCCTCCGCCGTGCCAACGATTGTCTCGATACCGTAGCTCGCGCGTGCGTGCTCGCAGCTGGCAGCGCTCGGATCGACGCCGCCGACGCTCGATGCGCCCGCCTCCTGAAAGCAGGAAAGGGTGTAGCCGTCGGAACAACCGACCTGAAACACGCTGCTGGCGGGGCGCCCCACGCACTCCTCGACCATGCTCAACGCTTGTCGGACGCCGCGCACCTTGCCGGCCGATGGCCGACCGGCGCGTCCGGGATTCGTGTAGACCGCGCTCTCGCGGTAATAGCGTGTCATGTCCTCGGGCGTGACGCTGCTCGTCTGCTGGACAAGTCCGCAGGCGTTGCATAGTCCGAAGCCGACCATCTGAGAGTCCAGGTGCGGCAGGTTCCAGCGCGCCTGACGCAGGGTCTCGCACGCTGATCCACAGAGGCAACAGGTACGCTTCATGCCTCGACCTTGCGCGCCACCAGGCAGGCGGTCCGTCCGAGCCCCTGGGCCGCGAACCCACGCTGCATCTCGATCAGCACATCCTCACGACCCGACCCCAGAAGGTGCGACTCGAAGGTCATGCGCATCTTGTGCACTTCGGCGCCCACGATCGGATCGCCCACATAGTCCTTGCCCATCAAGGCCAGCATCTCGACCGGAAACGTGCCCAGACGCGTGACCTCACGCAGGCCAGCCGACTCGCAGATCCGCGCCAGGCTGTCGAAGTTGAAGTAGTTCAGGTGATGCCGCGGCACGATCCACCAGGGCGGCTTCTCCAGCTCCTCCGCCAGGGCTGTTTGGAGCGGGTTGAACTCGTTGGGGACCTCGAGGAAGACGAGTCCGCCAGGCGCGAGGAGTCCAGCCATCTTGCGCAAGCATGCCTCGGGGTCGAGCAGATGCTCGAGCACCTGAGATGCGTGAATCGCATCAACGGGCGCGGCGGCCTGGTAGTCTTCGATCGGTCCGCAAAACAGATCCAAACTGAAGCGCTCGCGCGCGAACTCGACGGCCCGTCGCGAGGGCTCCACACCGTGAACCGTCCAGTCGGCCTGGGCGAATCGATCCAGCAGAAAGCCACCCGCGCAGCCCACATCCAGGATGGAGTGCTGCCCGGCGGGCAACTCGGCCTCAAGCACATGCCTGCGCATGTCCCAGACCGCGTTCCAGTATTCGAGTTCGCGCTCTGTCTTCTCGAAGTAGGCCGGCTTGTCGGAAGCGTAGTAGTCCTCGCCATAGAGCGCCGCCTGATCCGCTGCGCTGGGCCGTGGCCAGGTGTACAGGACACCCTCCGGCGATCTGCGCAGCGCAACGGGTCCCGCCTCCGTTTCAAATATGAGGGACTCGCGCTCGTCTACAGGTGCATCAAGCATGTGCAGGCTCCGTGGTCAAGAGATCCACAATGCGCCGGCTCCCACCGGCGAGATCCATGCGCGCCGCTTTCGGTCGGCGCTCCAGTTCCAGCAAACCGGCTCGCAGCTCCTGTTCCAGTGTTCTGTCGCTTAGCTGCGACGCCACTCCCAGGGGCAGATGGATTCCGTTTGCCGCATACCAGTCGAGGGCGGGTCGGTCGTCCTCGTAGTTCGCGATGATGAGCGCCGGTACGCCGAACCAGGCGAGCTCGTACAGGGTCGTACCGAGCGCCGTGAGGGCGAAGCGTGCGCGCGCCTGAAGACCTGCAATGCCCGCGCTCCCGTCGAGTACTTCGTGTTGCGCCAGGCCGCGTCCCGCCTCGACGATGTCTGCGTACCTGTCGGCCATATGCGGCCCGACGACCGTGACGACGTGGCCAGCGAAACCCATGCTCGCGAGTCCCGTCAGCGCACGCTCCGTCAGGTGCGCGGGATCACAACCACCGAAGGACACGAGCAGGTCGATGTCCTGGTCGCAGCAGGGCGTGTCGATCGCCTCGCGCGAGAGCGGTATCCACTCGGCTCCGGAGCGTACGCGCTCGGCGTTAGTGCGATCCCAGGCATCCGGCTCATGATGCAGCGCCGGATAGACCGTGAAGCTGGCCAGATCACGGTCGGCGATGCGGTTCTCTACCAGGATCGTGCAGGTGCGCTCACGATCGATCTGGCTCAGCTCGGTGTGCCAGTCACGAAATCCATCGATCCAGATCGCACGCGGCTGGCCTTGCAACCACTCCAGGGAAGCCTCGACCGGGACGGCCGGCGTACCGCGCGCGCCTAGCCAGTCGGCGCTCGCGCCGTCGTCGACGATGAGTTCAAAGTCCAGGCCGCGGCGGATGCATTCCTGGGCGATCGCGCGTGTGCGCACGAGATGTCCCACGCCCACGGCCGGCCCCCCGGCGGCGCGCAGCATCAGATGTCCACGCTCACGGTTCACCCCATCGCCCCCGAGCTTCCGCCCTGGCTCGCTCTGGTCTGACCCTTGATCGCCTGCAGGCGTCGGTTCGCATCGCTGTGCCCGGCGGCGGACGCGAGCTGACCCACATCCTCGTTGGCGAGCAGGTAGCGGACGACCTCGGTAATCGGGATGAGGCTGCCCCAGGTGGGGGCGAGCGCATCGTATACGGCGCGCGCCGCCTCCAGGTCGGTCGCCTCGTCCACGCATAGCCTGAGGTGATCGGAGCCCGGGAAGTTGGTCGTACGTATCGGCACGCTGCAAAAGTCGTTCGCGTGCTGCGCGAGGTAGAAGCTGCCCACGTGCTCACGATCCGCGGGGTCCGTGGAGCGCGCTGCCGCTTGCAACGCGTGGGATGAGATCACGGCCTGACCTGCGAACACGTGCTCGGTCGCGCCGGCCGGTGCGAAGTCTGCATCGTGGGCCTCGAGGGCACGCACCTGCGCATCGATATGCTGGGGACAGATAAAAGGGCAATCTCCGGTGATGCGCACCACGTAGCGCGGACCGAACTCATCCATCAGCTGGGTGTAGCGCGCGAAGACGTCCTGCTCCGGCCCGCGTCGGCAGGGAATGCCGTTCCGCTCGCAGTGTTCCGCCAGGGGATCATCGACGGCCTCTGTCGTCGTCAGCACGATCACGGCGTCCACACAGGATGCGGCGCTCGCGCGCTCGTACACGCGCTGAATCATGGGTATGCCAGCGAGCTCAGCCAGGGACTTCCCCGGCAGACGCGTGGAGCCCATGCGCGCCTGAATTCCGGCGACGACATTGTTCCGGTAACTTCGGTTGGCTTCGTTCATCAGCCCTGTCCCCTCTCCTTACACCACTCCTCGAGCGCCTGAATAACGCGCACCTGATCGGAGAGCGCCAGGCCCGGATAGAGCGGAATGCTCAAGGCTCGGCGTGCATGGCGCTCGGCCTGCGGAACCGACACCGTCCCGTAGCGTTCGCTGAAGTACGGCTGCATCGGCACCGGGTAGTAATGCAGCTGCGTGCCAATGCGGCGCTCGTCGAGGTACGCCATCAACGCATCGCGCTCGTCGTGCTCGCAACGCAACACGTACAGGTGCCATGCATGTCCCGTCTGGCGTGGCGGCGGCATCAGGCCCGGCAGGCGCCCCTGCTCGAACGCGTCGTCGTAGCGCTGCGCCTGTTCGCGTCGGGAGGCGATCGAGGCCGCGAGCCGCGTCAACTGTGAAGATCCGAGTGCGGCACCGAGGTCGCTCAGGCGAAAGTTGCCGCCCAGCTCCGACATCGGGCTAAACCAGGGCGGGCAATCCGTAGAGGAAGCAAAGGGGCGCGCGGCCGAGTCCCGAACCAGGCCATGGTGACGCAGCTGTCGCACACGCGCGGCCACATCTGCGTCGTGCGTCAAGACGGCGCCGCCCTCTCCGGTAGTGAGCAGCTTGACCGGATGAAAACTCAGGATGGTGGCATCGACATCGGCCAGCTCGCCGACGCGCAGCATGCCATCACCGTAGGCGAACGATCCTCCGAACGCGTGACAGGCGTCCTCGACCAGTTTGAAGCCGAAGCGGCGCTTGAGATTTGCGAGCCGCTCCATGTCGCATGGCAGACCCGCGAAATGGACGGCGACGACCGCATCCACCGGCCCGCGCGCAAGCCGCGCTTCCAGTGCATCCAGGTCGAAGTTCAACGTGTCGGGATCGATGTCCACAAACTCCACCTCGGCGCCGCACCACAGTGCGGCGGTGGCCGAGGCGAGGAACGTGTTGGCGCTCGTGATCACGATCGAGCCAGGTCCGACACCGAGGGCGGCCATGCCCAGCTGCAACGCGCCCGATCCGGAGCTGACCGCCACGGCGTGAGCCGCACCGCTCGCTTCCGTCAGTCCGTCTTCGAATGCCGCCAGGGCCGGCCCCTGGGTCAACAGATCTGCACGCAGCACGCGCACGACCGCGTCCACGTCCTCATCACGAATATCCTGTCGTCCGTAGCCGATCGGGCAGGAGTCAATGTGTGCTGCGTGCATCGGTCACCCCACGGACACCGGGGTCTCGGTCGACGGTGTCTTGATCAGGGCCTCGAGATCTCCGTCGTGGATCCAGTCCGTATTGCATTCCGAGCTGTACTCGAAGCCCTCGGGGACCGGGCGCCCGGCCTCGCCGCCCTCGACCAGGTGCTCATCGCGACACCACCAGCTGAACGCGGGCTCGACGGTATAGTGATTGCGGAACTCGAGCGCGTGACGCGCTTCATCCCGCGGTAGCAGAACCTCGTGCAGCTTCTCGCCGGGACGGATCCCGACCTCCTTCAGCGTGCAATCCGGCCCGATGCTGCGCGCGAGGTCCGTCAGCTTCATGCTGGCGATCTTCGGGATGAACAGCTCGCCGCCCGTCATGGCCGCAAGCCTGTCGATGACGAAGTCGACGCCCTGCTGCAGGGTAATCCAGAAGCGCGTCATGCGCATGTCGGTCACGGGCAGCTCGGTGGCGCCGTCAGCCACAAGCTTCGAGAAGTATTCCACCACGCTTCCGCGCGACCCTATGACGTTTCCGTAGCGCACGACGCTGAAGCGTGTCCCATCGGAGCCGCCCATGTGGTTGGCGGCGATGAAGCACTTGTCCGAGGCCAGCTTGGTGGCGCCGTACAGGTTCAGCGGGTTGGCTGCCTTGTCGGTCGACAGCGCGATGACCTTCTTGACCTTGGCGTCGATGGCGGCGTTGATGACGTTCTCCGCGCCTCCGATATTCGTCCGGATGCACTCGAAGGGGTTGTACTCCGCGATGGGTACATGCTTCATGGCCGCCGCGTGCACCACGTAGTCGACGCCCTGCATGGCCCGACGCAGCCGCGGCAGGTCGCGCACATCACCAATGAAGTAGCGCAGGCAGGGGTGCTCCTCGACCTTCAGCTCGTGAGCCATGTCGTACTGCTTCAGCTCGTCGCGACTGAAGATGATCAGGCGACTGGGGCTGTAGCGCTCAAGCACCGCACGCACGAATGCTTTCCCGAAGGAACCCGTGGCGCCGGTGACGAGAATGGACTTGTTGTTAAGCATGGGATCACACAGGTCCCGACTCGACGGTCGGGGCGTTCTGACTGGGCTCGGGGAGCTGCGGCGCGCCAGGTGTGGCGGCCATTGCAGGATCGGTTCCGGTCTCTACGGAAGCCGCGAACGGGGGGTCCACGGTGAAGGTGACGGCATCGACTGCACGGATTGCACGCGCCTGGGCCTGTTCGCGGGTCGCGCCGCTAACGAGCACGAAACCCGCGCGCCGGGTGTGGTCGCTGAGCGCGGGGATGACGTCGCCAGCCTCGAGGAAGAGGCCGGCGTGCTCGACCCAGGGCTCGGCGCGCATCCGGTCGAAGCCCTCGACCGATCGCAGCGTGCCGCCCTCGGGGAAGAAATAGCGGATACAGGTCGGTGACCATCTGCGTGGCGTCAGTGCGTCGATATCTAGCGCGGCGCCCACGGCCACGCGAGCCTGCAGCTCGACCAGGTCGACGCCTGTAGAAAGCGGGATCTGATCGGTGCAGAAATATCCACCGGAGAGCCGCGGAGCTACCTCGATCACGACCACCTGGCCTTGCTCGTCGAGGACCAGGTCACCCTTCAGCACGCCATCGGTCAGACCGATCGCCGCGGCCGCGGCCTCGATCACCGGATCGACGCGCGCCAGAAGGTCCGGACCCTGGTCCGAAGGCTGATCGCCGCCGTTCTCGATCACGAAGGGCGCCGTTTGCTCCAGCAGCTCGTAGTTTCGATCGGAAAGCCCGCTCGTGTAGGCCTTGCCATCCACCAGCATCGACTCCGTGCTCAGCTGCGCGCCGGCGATGAACTCCTCGACCATCACACGCCCGCTGGGCGACTCGCGCTGGGCGCACCCGAAGGCCCAGTCCAGGTCGGTGCCTGCGCTCAGGCGCAGGACGCCGCGCGCGCCGCGGCTGTCGACAGGCTTGATTACCAGGGCGCGGTCGCGCATGTGTACTTCGATGTCCTCGGGTCCGCTTACAGCCGCGAACCACGGGATCCGCACGCCCTCGCGCGCGAAGCGCTCCTTCATCGCCAGCTTGTCCATGGCGAGCGTGGCGGTCTCCGTTTCGATACCTGGAAGACCGAGGGTGCGCGCGATATGCGCGACCGTATGGGGTACGTCCGCCGCGATCGACATCACGCCGCTGATCGGTCGCCGCTGATGCAGGCCGATCGCTGCGCGTGCCGCCGCACCGCAGTCGTAGGTGCTGACGTGCAGAGCCTCGTCGGCCAGAGCAAAACCAGGCGCTTGCGGATCTCCGTCCAGGACGGCGAGAGCCCAGCCCGATCGCTTCAGGCGTTCCAGCCCGCGCACAGCCTCGATGCCCGCACTGACGACGAGCAGCAAACGCTCCTGCTTGTTGCCGGACCTGTTCACATGCTCCTCTTGCGCAGCACCACGCGTCGTGCGGCGATGGCGATGGATCGCGCGTCGATGCAGAAGTGCTGCGCCAGCTCATCGGGCTCGCCCGAGCATCCAAATTCACGCACGCCAACAAATTCGATCGGCGCGGGGCGCCGCTGTGCGAGCGCTTCAGACACTGCACTGCCCAGGCCACCGTGCACCGAGTGGTCTTCAGCCGTCACGAAGGCGTGCGTCTCTTCGGAACAGCATTCGAGCAGGTCCGCGTCCATGGGCGCGATCGTGGGCATGTTGACCACGCGCGCATCGATGCCCTCAAGAGCGAGCTCTTTCGCGGCCCGCAGGGCGCGCCCGACTTCCACGCCACAGGCCACGATGGTCAGGTCGAGTCCGGGCCGTACGATCTGCCCACGTCCAAGCTCGAACTCATGCTCCTCGCCGAAGATGCGCTCCGCGGGACTGCGGCCGGTGCGCATGTAGACAGGTCCCTGGTGAGCCAGCATCGCGCGCGTCGCCAGGCGCATCTCTTCGGGATCCGCAGGTGAGAGCACCATCATTCCGGGAATGGCGCGGAAGGCCGCCATGTCCTCGAGGCATTGCGCAGAACCTCCGTCGGGGCCCACGTCCAGGCCCGGGTGGCTCGCGACGATCTTGACGTTGCGCTGGGAGTAGGCGATCGAGAGGCGTGCTTGCTCGAGAGCGCGCAGGCAGAAGACCGCAAAGGAGGTCACCACCGGGATCAGACCCGTACTGGCGAGGCCGCCCGCAGCGGCCATCATGTTCTGTTCCGCGATCCCGAACTGGAGAAAGCGTTTCGGGTAGGCGCCTCGGAAATGGTGAGTACCCGTGCCGCCCGCGATATCGGCATCCAGCACGACCATCTGCGGAAACTCGGGCGCGAACTCCACGAGGGCCTTGCCGAAAGCCTCGCGCAGGGAATCACCGCTTGTCCCGATCAGGGCCGGGCCGTCCTCGATCGTCGTGTTGCTCATGAGAAGAAACTCCCGTCGATCCAGCTCTCGATTTCCTGCTCGGGGACGTCGAGGCCCCGCAGGGCGCTCTCCAATTCCTCATCGCGCAGCTTCACACTGCCGTGCCAAAGCGGAGAGTCCTCCATGTACGAGACGCCCTTGCCCTTGGTCGTGCTTGCGATCAGGACGGTCGGCTTCTCGACGGTCGTGCGCGCGACGGTGAAGGCCGCCTCAATCGCATCCAGGTCGTGCCCATCGAGCGACTCGACGTTCCACCCGAAGGAGCGCCATTTATCGGCCAGGGGCTCGAGGCCCATGATGTTTGCGTTGCGGTCGTCCGACTGCAGGCCGTTGTAGTCGACGATCGCGGTGAGGTGATCCAGACCGAAGTGCGCGGCCGACATGGCCGCCTCCCAGCATTCGCCCTCCTGCAGCTCGCCATCGCCGAGCAACACGTAGGTGCGTCCCGCGTCGCCCTGCAGGCGCAGACCGAGCGCGCGCCCGACGCCGACGGAGAAGCCCTGGCCGAGTGAGCCCGTACTGCTACCGACCCAGGGCAGTGCGACCACGTCCGGGTGTCCCTGCAGCGGGGATCCGAGCTTCCGCAAGCGGGTCATCTCGGTCGCCGGCAGCAGACCGTAATGGTGCGCGAGCGCGTACAGAGCCGGGCAAGCGTGCCCCTTGGACAGGATCAGCTGGTCGCCGCGTTCACCACCGGGAGGCTGGAGCGCAAAGGCGTCGTTCCAGAGCCATGCCAGCAGATCGACGCATGATAAGGAACCGCCCGGATGCCCTGACCCGGCGTGATAGATCAGAGCGCAGGTCAGCGCGCGGATGCGTTGGCAGCGATCGGAGAGTGTGATTTCGAGGAGTGTCATTGTGGACCTGACGTTTGCGCCGGAACCCTCTCCGGCGACTACTCAGGCCCCATCGACCAGATGCCGGAAAAACTTTCGCACCAAGTCCAGGGCCCCTGGGAAGCCCCATGGCCGGTGAATTGCCGTGGCCGCAGGCCCCGAAACGGCCAGCCGTGACCCCGCGAATAGTCCACAGGGTTAAACGCGGACTGGCCGATGACCCCACGGCCCCGTCGGGGCCCGACACCGGTCATGCGCACGCACTCCCCCCCGCTCTCGCTCCGAAAGCGCCGCCCCAGAGGCGGCCTGACCATCGTCGAACTGACGGTCGCGATGAGCGCGCTGATGATCGCCATGCTTGCGATCGCATCGAGCTCGCGAGCCGCCCGCACGCTCCGACACACCGATAGCGAACAGCAGCTGGCCGGCGCCGCGCTCGACTCGATGATGAGGACCGCCAAGGCAGCCTCGCACGCAGCATCGAGCGACGCGGCGGGTTGGGGAAATGCACTCGCCGCCGCGCTCGCGCCCGGAGGCAGCGTCGGATGCACGTTCGACGTCCCCGGCCTGGATGCCTGGGATGCCAGCACGTCTGTCGGCATCCTCGAGGTCATCCTCGATGAGACCCTGACGGACGCGGAGCTAGGCGTCGACCTCGGCCTCCCGCGCGACCTCGATAAGGACCGCACGATCGACAATCCGGATGTTCGCGCCGGAGCTCAGCTCTTGCCCGTGGTGATCACCCTGCGCTGGCGTGGCGCGGGCGGACCGCGCCAGCTCACACGTGGCTTCTACCTGCGCGCCTGACCCGACCTGATCTGCCCGCCCCCCCCGACCCGAGGTACGCCATGGTTTTCGTCAAGAGACTTCAGAAGCTCAGCAAGGCTGCCCTGCAGGTGAAGATGATCCTGGCCTTCCTGGTCGTGTCCGTCCTGTCGGCTCTGTTCCAGATCTACCTGCTCAACCGCTTCGCCCTGCTCCTCAGCCAGCGCCTACCGACGGACGGCGACCTGATGCTCACGCATCTGCCCGGTATGCTGCTCTCGAGCCTTGCGCTGACCTTCGTCGTGCTCGTCCCCGGCACCTTCCTGGTCGGCATCCTGATCACCCACCGGGTGGCGGGCCCCGTACACGCAATCGAACGGCACCTGCGACGCTTCGTGCGCGGTGAGAAGCCCGGCCCGTGCGTGATCCGCAAGAGCGACGAACTGCACGAGCTGTGCGACCTCGTGAATCAGGCACTGGCCACAGACGCGTGTCACTCAGGGATCAGCGACGGGTCCGGCGTCGCCGCCTGACGCGGGATCAGACGGAATTCCGGCCAGGACGGAGGCCTGACAACACACAGGCCCCTGAGCCCTGTGGTATGAGAGTCTCCATGAAACAACCTGCCGCCGGGCCGCTCGCCGCAGCGTTCGTGCTCGCCTTGACGGCCAGTGCACCCGCCCAGGATCCTGACTCCGGGAGTTCGACCGACCGTACCAGCGTGTTCGATCGGTCGGAGACCCACGTACTCACCAACGGATTGCGGGTCTGGATCCAGCCGATCCCGGACGCTGCGAATGTCGCCGTGTCCCTGACGCTGCCCTACGGTCACGACTCGGATCCGGTCGGGCGTGAACAGCTGGCACACTTCGTCGAGCACATGCTGCTCAAGGGGCACATGGGGCGCAGTGAGGTCGAGATCGAGCGCGAGGTCTCCGAGCGCGGTGGATCGAGCAATGGCCTGACCTACGACGACCACGCGGCCTACTACGTTCACCTTCCCGGCGAGCATGCAGAGTTCGCAATCGAGTGGCTCTGGAAGGTGCTCAGTCCGCACGAGATGGACCCGGCGACCGTCGACGCAGAACGCGAGCCGATCGCCCTCGAGATCGGTGCGCGCCGGCGTGAGCTCCTCGACAGCGCACGCGCCCTGTTTCTGAATCCCGTCTGGCTACGCCAGCCCGGTTTCTGGGAACGGGAGTTCGGGCTGCAGACCTACGCGGCCAGGGACCATGACCGCTGGAAGAGCCTGCACGCAATCCAGCCGGCCGAGCTTTCGGCCCACTACGATCGCTACTACGTCCCTTCCCGGATGCTCCTGGCGATCTCGGGCGATGTGAATCCGGCCGAGACCCTGGCCCAGGTCGAGCGGACATTCGGAACTCTTCCCACGAAACCCGAGCCCGAGCCCGTCTACTCGCCGCGGGACTCAGGCCAACGCTTCGAGGCCTATCGCTGGCAGCGGCGTGCGAGCGTCTGGCACCGTAGCATCTACAGGCTCACCGACACCTCAGCGGATGACATCGTCACGGCCATCTTCGTCGGGCGTTTCCTGAACGACCGACTGACAGAGATCCTGCGCCGCGGAGACGACAAGGCGGTCTACGGGCTCTCCGTCGGGATCGACCAGCATGGCCCATCAGCCGCCTTCCAGATCCAGGCCAGTATCCGCTCGGACATCTATGCTGCGTCGCTCACGACGATCGAGGCGGAAGTTCAGGCGCTACGGACCGCAGCTCACGACCCGCATGACTTCGACGCCCTCAAGGCCTCGATCGCGGTCCAGATGCGCACGAGCGTGAGCGAACCTGCCGACCTCACGGATCTGCACCTCAACACGCTCTACACCCCGGGCTTGTTCCGCGACCTGCCAAACCTCCCGCGCGAGATGGCATCGATGACCCAGGAGCGCGTCGCGAGTTTCGTGGAGCGCCAGTTCGTCCCGGAGCGAGAAGTCCTTGAGGTCACCTACCCCGCTCCCATCGCGCGCGTATCGCAGTGGGCCATCTCCGCCGGTCTCCTGTGGCTGACCTACTCCATCGCACGACTGCTGATGGTCAAGCGTATCGACATGCGCGGACTGGTCTACGTCGCGCGCCTACGGGCGTCGCTGCCCTACACGCTGATCGCAGGGGGCCTCGCGCTCTCGATCTTGGCGATCGTGGCACGCATCGGAATCTGGGCCTGGGACCTGGCATTCGCCCGCTGGATCCGGCCGGTCGACAGCTTCGAGATCCAGTCGGCCGTGAACGCATCCGGGCTGGTTCTGTGCGCCAGCCTGGTAACGCTGGTGCTCTCGCGCATCCCGCGCAAGTTTCTGCTGCTCGAGAACGAGCTGCGGGTCAAGAGCCTCATGTTCCGCTCGCGTATCCTCAAACCGGACGACATCGCCGCGATCGAGTTGCGCGGCTTCCGATCCGTCTGGCTATCCCGCCGGCTCTACAGATGCGTGCCGATCACGCTGGGTCTGATCCGGAGGCAGGTGTACCTCGAATTGCGTTCGGGTCGCAGCTACTTCGTGCGGGTGCGCGACCGAGATGAGCTGCTGGAACTTCTGCGAGCATTCGCTCCCGAAGCCCGCACGAACGGGTAACTCTGAACCAGGGCCCATGGGACCAGGGCGCGCGCGACGTCAACCCGTCGCGAAGACCCGACCGATGTAGCCTGCGTAGCCCAGCACCAGGGCCAACGCTGCCAGTCGGCTACCGCGCGTGCGCATGAAGAGCGACAGGAGAATGACGACCAGGGAGAAGCCCAGGGTCGTCGGAAAGTCGAAGGTCAAGGCGCGCAGGATCTCGCCCGATGCACGGCCGTCGAAGGGCGCGATCAAGCCCGCAAAACCCATCGCGGCGAGGGAGTTGAAGATGTTGCTCCCCACGACGTTGCCGACTCCCATGGCGGGGTGTCCGCGCAGTGCGCTCTGCACGCTGGCCGCCAGCTCGGGCAACGAGGTTCCGATGGCGTAGACCGTGAGGCCGATCACGCGCTGTGAGACGCCGGCGCGCAGGGCCAGGCCCTCGGCGCCGTACAGCACCAGACGGCCGCCGATGGCGATGGCGATGGTGCCGACGAGGACCGCCACCCAGGGCCGGCGCGCCGTGTGCTCCGAGGACTCGGCTTCGACGTCCTCCACGCGTGGGGTCCTGAACAGTGCGAACGTATAGATGAGGAAGGCCGACACGAGCGCCAGCGCCTCGATGCGCGTCAGGCTCTCGTCGAGCATGAAGCCCCACAGGATTCCAAGCGCACCGATCAACCACAGGCCATCCCGTCCGCGGACACGCGTACCGAGGACGCTCGGCAGGATCAGCCCCGTGACGCCCAGTACCAGGGCGATATTCGCGATGTTGGAGCCGAGTACGTTGCCGAGGCTCGCGTCCGGGTGTCCGTCGAAGGCGGCCATGCCCGAGACGACGATCTCCGGCATCGAAGTGCCCCAGGCGATGACGGTCAGCCCGATCGTCATGGGCTGCATGCCCAGACGGCGCGCCAGCGCGGCGCCACCGTCCACCAGCCAGCTCGCGCCCTTGATCAGGGCCACGAAACCTATCGCGACGCTGACCAGCTCGACCAAGACAGGCGACATGGGGGCATCGTAGTGGCGGGTGTCCGAACTTCGCTCCTACTGTTCGCGGGTTCCGTAGATTTCCCGCGGGAAGAGCGCCGGGACCGGGCCACCAGGTGCGCCAAAACTGGCCATGAACTGCAGGCGCGCTTGCCTTACCATGCGTGCGTGAACACGCGCATAGAACACCCCATCATCGCGATCAACGGCCTGCTCTCCCTCGACAAGGAGCCGGCCGTGCGCCTCGCCAACCGCTACGCGGACGCCGTGCTCAAGGCCGGCGGAATCCCGATCGTCATCCCACCGGTGGGCGGCCCGGTCGATGTCGATCGCTTGCTTCAGCACGTGGATGGGCTGCTGCTGAGCGGCGGCGATGACTTCGATACGGAGCGGCTCGGGCTCGGAGCCACCCATCCCGCCGCGGACCCCACCCCCACCGCCAAGCAGGACTTTGATTTCATGCTCGTCCAGCGCGCCCTGGAGCGGCGAATGCCCGTCCTGGGCGTCTGTTACGGCATGCAGGTCCTTGGACTCGCCGAGGGCGCAACGCTGCATCAGCACCTGCCCGAGGACCGCCCGGACGGCCGCACCCACTCGGGTGGAGTGGAGCACGACGTGGATGTGGAACCCGGGACGAAACTCGCCCGGCTACTCGGAGTAGAACGGTTGCCCGTCCTTTCCCGCCATCACCAGGCGCTGTGCACCGTCCAGCCGCCCTGGAAGGTATGTGCCGTCGACGACGAGGGCCTGATCGAGGCCATCGAACGCGCGGACCACCCTTTCGCGGTTGGTGTACAGTGGCACCCCGAACTGGGACCCGAAGGCAGCCGCCACGACCGGCTGTTTCGCGGTCTCGTCGGAGCTGCCGCCCTGGCGCTGGCCGAACACCTCGGAACGTAGGAGCTGCCCAAATGACCCGCCGAAACGACCGCATGACGCCCGAACAAGCGTCCTCGTTAGCCAGGCAGGACCGCCGTCGAGTCATCGTGATGGTGGTCGGCGTCGCGCTACTCGGCGCCAGCTATTTCTACGCCCAGAACCAGAGCGACGGTTACTCCGAGGACGCACTCGCTGACGTTCCGAGGCTCGACGAGATCCCCACAGAGCGTGTGGTGATCCCCGAGTTCGACATGCTCGAGGTCTTCGATGACCTGAAGGACAGCACGCCCGAATCGCGACTGGTGCTCGAGGCCGAGGCCCTGGACGCCGTCTTCGACTACGGTCGCCTGTTCACGCCACAACATTACAAGGCCCTCGACCCGAAGCCCCTGAACACGGAGACCCTTGCCGCACTCGAGGCCGATCCGGGGCAATTCCGGGTGAGCGCATTCCGGGCACGGGGTGAGGTGCTCTCCCTCAAGAAGCGTCGCCGCAACGCGGCGCGGCCCGAGGAGATCACAGGTACGCTGGCGCTGGAGGGAGGCGGCCACGCACACTTCGTGGTGCTTGAGGCGCCAGCGGAGCTCGAGGTCGGTGCATTCGCGCGTATCGACGGCGTGTTCCTGAAGCTCTACCGCAGCGAGGGCCCCGACGGATGGTGGGACGGCCCATTGCTCTGTGGAGCACGCGCCGCGGCTTCCGTCCCGCGCATCGACCTTACCGAGCCCATCCCGATGGACGCCCTGGCGCAGGTCCGGGACGACACGCTTGAACTGGCCACGGGCCTGCCTGAAGTGGCCGAGTGGCAACTCATGGCGCGCGCCCTGGCGGAAGCAGAGGGTACGGCGACCGACCCCATCGACTGGAGCACGGTCCCGCTGCTCGACGACCAGACCGTCGGCGAGGTGTTCGTCGACGGAGAAGCGCACCGCGGCAAGCCATTCCGGTTCGAAATCCTGCGCAATCTGGACGGACGCACGGAAGCGGTCGACGAGAACCCGCTGCGCATCGACAAGATCACGACGGGTTGGATCGCGAGTCAGACCTGGAAGGGTCCGGCCCGCATGATCCACTACCGGAGTCCCTTCGATAAGCCGGTGCTCTCGACCCGCTACGGCGCCGCCACCTATATCACCGGACACGGTTTCTTCTTCAAGAACATGTCCTACGAGACCCACGACGGTAATCTGGGCCGCGTGCCGGTCTTCATTCTGGCGGCGGTCGAGCCCTTCGCCCCGCCCGAAGACACCCGCACCAAGACGGTCATGTGGGGCATTCTCGGCGCGACCGTCCTGCTCGGTTTCCTGCTGCTGTTCCTGCTCTTGCACGACAAGCAGAAGGCGCGCGTGTTGCAGGCCGAACTGGTGCGCCGCCGGCGCGCGCGGCGCGCTCCCACAGCAGGAGACGACGGTCTCGGCGCTCAGGGTGGCGCGACCCCGTGACCCCGCTCGCCGCAGGATCCGCCGACTGATGACGACCGTCGAAGTCACCCTGGATCCACCCTATCAGGTGACCATCGGCGCCGGCGCCCTGGCGCGCGCCGCCGAACACTGTGCCAGATACTCGAAGGTCGCGTTGCTCGCGGACGAGCGCGTCGCGCCGCTGTACGGCTCGGGTCTCGGCCCGCTCGCCGAAGCGCCGCGCCTGGAAATCACCGCTGGCGAAGGGTGCAAGCGCTTCGGGCCACTGGCTCAGGTCCTCGACTTTCTCGCCGAGCATGCCCTCGACCGCCAGTCCGCGCTCGTGACGCTGGGCGGCGGCACCGTCGGCGACCTCGGTGGTCTGGCGGCGTCCCTCTACAAGCGCGGCATCGCGGTCGTCCATCTTCCGACGACCCTGCTCTCGCAGGTCGACGCGGCCGTGGGCGGCAAGACGGCCATCAACCTCGACGCTGGGAAGAACCTGGCGGGCACTTTCCACCAGCCGAGCGCCGTCTTCGCGGACACCACCACGCTCACGACCCTGGACGATTCAGATTGGCGTTCCGGGATGGGCGAGGTCGTGAAGACCGCCCTGATCGCGGGGGAGGCGGAGCTAGCGCTGCTCGAGCAGTCTGCTGAACGCCTGCGAGCACGGGACCCCGAGGCCACCCACGCGATCGTCGCCATGTGCGTGCGCACCAAGGCCGGCGTCGTGGCGAGCGACCCGACCGAACAGGGCCTGCGCCGCAGCCTGAACCTGGGGCACACCTTCGCCCACGGGATCGAGCACGCTGCGGGCTACGACGCGGTACCGCACGGCATCGCGGTGGCCGTCGGCTTGCGAATGGCCGTGCGCGCCAGCGCGGCCCTGGGCCTGATCGAAGCGCCGGAGCTAGAGCTGCGCGTGACCGAGCTGCTCGGGAGACTGGACCTTCCGAGCAGCCTGGCGGAACTCGAGGCCCTCGGGGCCGCACCAGCCCCGGAATCCGTTGTCGCTGGCATGGCCCACGACAAGAAGGGGGCCGTCGGGGCTCCGGAGTTCGTCCTGCCCGTGCGGCCCGGGGAGATGCGCCTCGGGGTGCCGATAGAGGCCCCTCGACTGCTCGAGATCCTGCTCCTGGGCTAACCAAGGGAACGTTTTCGACTTTAGTTGCAATATACAGCGCATTGGTTGTATAGCGCAACCATGTCGATCGCCACCACACCCGCCACCCCCCTCGAGCGCGAGGTCCGGGAGCTACGCCAGTCCTCCCGCATGCTCGTGCGCGCCCTGGGGTTGATGCAGAACCGCATCAAGGAGCTGGCCTGCACCCCGGCCCAGTGCCACGCCCTGCTGGAACTGGCCGAGCGCGGTCGCCTGACGACCGGCGAGCTGGCCGAGCTGCTGGAGGTCGACAAGTCGACCGCCAGCCGCACCCTGAGCCCGCTGCTCCGCAACGGTCTCGTGCAGGCCCAGTCCGACCCCGGGGACCAGCGCACGAAGCCGATGCACCTGACTGAGAGCGGTCGGGCGCGGGTCAGCGAGATCCACGCGGCCGCGGACACGCAGGTACGCGGCGCCCTCGATCTGCTCACCGAGGAGGACCGCGCGACCGTGCTCTCCGGGGTGGCCCTTTACGAGCGCGCGCTGCATCGCGCGAAGGCCCTTGAACACGTGACCGTCCGTCCCATCGAAGCACGCGACGAAGCCGCCATGGCCGCGATCATTCGAAGTGTGATGATCGAGCACGGCGCTGTGGGCAATGGATACTCGATCGAGGATGAAGAGGTCGACACCATGTGCAGCAGCTACCTGGGCGATCGCAGCGCCTTTTTTGTCGCCATACGCGATGGAGAGATCCTCGGCGGTGGCGGGATCGCTCCCCTGCAGGGTTCCGATAGCGATGACGTCTGCGAGCTGCGCAAGATGTACGCGCTGCCCGCCGCGCGTGGTCTCGGGATCGGCCGACAGCTGCTCGAGCGATGCCTCACGAGCGCGCGCGAATTCGGTTTCCGTACCTGTTACCTCGAGACGCTGCAGCACATGCACCGCGCGCGCGTGCTGTACGAGAAGCTGGGCTTCGAAGCCATCGACGGTCCGATGGGCAACACCGGCCATCATGCCTGCGATGGCTGGTATGCCCTGAAGTTCTAGCGCCGCGTGCCCCCTTCTTCCGTATCCAGATACCCGTTCCCCAGCCTGAAACTGCCCCGATGATGCCCCTTCGCCACACGACCGCGCCTGCGCCTTCGCCTGCGCGCCGCTCCCGCCGCACGTACCTTCGACCGAGTCTGCTACTCGCTCTCTGCAGCGCCCTCTGGACGACCCAGGGCCAGGCCCAGGCCTCCCCGACGCCCATCGAGTACGAGGCGCGCGAGGTGATGATCCCCATGCGCGACGGTGCGAAGCTCTACACGGTCATCTACTCGCCACTGGGCATCGATGAGCCCTGCCCGATCTTGATGACCCGCACGCCCTACGGCATCGCGCCGCCGTTCGCCGTCAAGGCACGCTCGACCTACGGCCCATCGTCAGCCTTCGCGACCGCTGGCTACATCTTCGTGCACCAGGACGTGCGCGGTCAGTTCAAGTCGGAGGGCGAGTGGGAGATCCTGATGCCTCCGCGCACGGATCCCTCGGACCCACTCGCCACCGACGAGATCACCGACGTGCACGACACGATCGACTGGTTGCTCGCCAACGTCGAGGGTCAGAACGGCCGCGTCGGCATGTGGGGCGTCTCCTACGACGCGTGGGAAACAGCCATGGCCATGTCGGATGCCCATCCGGCGCTCCTGGCCGTCTCACCCCAGGCTTCGCCCGGTAACGACTTCATCGGCGATGACACGCACCACAATGGCGCGTTCCGCCTGACGTACAGCTACGCCTGGGTGGCCTTCATGGCAGCCGAACGCGGCGATATCGACCGTCGCGTGATCGGTCCGACCCTGACCCAGGACGCGTACGAGTTCTTCCGTGGGGCGGGCTCGTTACCCGAGATCGAGGAGCGCTATTTCGGTGGCAAGGTGCCCGAGTGGACGGACATCATCGAGCACCCCAACTACGACGAGTACTGGGACGACCGCAACGTGTTGAACTACCTGGGCGACGTCCGGCCGGCGGTCCTGAACGTTGCCGGCTGGTTCGATGCAGAGGACTTCCGGGGCCCGATCGACATCTACCACGAGGTGGAACGCACCGACGACGACGACAATAACCTGCTGGTGGTAGGGCCCTGGAAGCACGGTGGCTGGCACGGCGGCACGGGCGACAGCGGACAGAGCCTCGGTGATCTGGATTTCGGCGAGCCCACCGCCGAATGGTACCGTGAGGTGATCGAGCTGCCGTTCTTCGAGCACCATCTGCGCGGAGGCGAAGATCCCTTGCTGCCGGAGGCCTTCGCATTCGAGACAGGCGGGAACGTGTGGCGCGAGCTCGACAGCTGGCCGCCGGCGTCGGCTCAGGCGCGCGCGCTCTACCTGCACAAGGGCGGCGTGGCGTCCTTTGACGCGCCGACCACGGAGGAGAGCTTCTCGGGCTTCGAGAGCGACCCGGCCTTCCCTGTGCCCTACACGCGCCAGGGCCCGGTCTTTCCAAACCCCGAGTACATGGTCGAGGATCAACGCTTTCTGGCTGATCGTGACGACGTACTGACGTTCGTCACGGAGCCGCTCAAGGAGGATCTGGTGATCGCGGGCAGGCCCGAAGTGGAGCTGCACTTCAGCACCACGGGCACGGATGCGGACTGGGTGATCAAGCTCATCGATGTGTACCCGGAGGACACCGAAGAAGTGTCGCCCGCGACGGGCAAGAGCCTGGCGGGTGCGCAACCGATCCTGAGCGGCGAAATCTTCCGCGCGCGCTACCGCGATAGCTTCGAGGAGCCCACGGCGCTCGAACCCGGACAGCTGACAGAGCTGAACTTCGTCCTTCCGGATCGGCTACACCGATTCCGCGCCGGGCACCGCATCATGGTCCAGGCGCACTGCACCTGGTTCCCCATGTACGATCGCAACCCGCAGGTGTTCTCGGACATCTACCTGGCGAGCGAAGAGGACTTCCAGCCGGCCGACCAGCGAGTGTTCCACGAACGCGGCGCGGCCTCGCTCGTGAAACTCCCGGTCTTCAGCGACTGAGCGGACACAGGATTGACCAAACGGAACGTCGACGGCACCGCAGGTTCAACTCAGGATCGACGCTCTCCGCCATGCTCCCGACCATCGCAATGACCTTGCCCCTTCTGAGCGGCGCCACGCAGGCCCCCTAACTCAACGATCGACTACGAGCAGCGCGAAGAGATCCTCTTCCACCTCATCGATGCGATGGTGAACACGCATCCGGACCTGTTCTACGGCGTCACCGAGGAGGAGTTCATCGAGGCCTAGCCCGGATAATTCATGAAGCGCGAGCCAAAACGCGTCGATTCGGCTTCTGGCGGTCGTCGCGTTTGGGCCGCGTCTTCATGAATTATTCGGGCTAGTACGCGGTTCAGGACGCGCTCGATAAGTCGACTGACGATCAGTTCGTCGTGGGACTCATGCGTATGGTCGCCTGCGTCTCGGCACGTGCGGGTCGCGACGGCCACGCGGGCGTCTTCGCGCTCGATCACTGGCATTCGCTGCCCCTGAGCATCTACGCCTTCGCCGATGGATGGCACGTACTCGATGCGATGGACCCGCATGGGAACCTGGCGGGGGCGCGCATCACCACGCTGGGCGGCATGCCCATCGAACAGGTCATCGAACGCCTGACGCCGCTGCTAGCGCGCGAGAACGAACATGGCCTGCTGAACAAGCCACCCAGGGCGCTGCTCGTCCCCGAAGTGCTGCACGCGGTCGGAGTCGGCGAATCCCGCTCGGAGGTCACCCTGGGACTGGAAGTCGACGGCGCACAACGGAGCGTGAAGCTCGCGGGCGCACCGATGCAGCGCGTGCGCGGCTGGCGCCGGAGCCTCGGCATGCCCCTGCCCACGGACTCACAGGCAATGTGGCTTGGCCAGCCGCAGCGCGCCTGATGGATGCAAGAACTGGAAGGGCGCAAGGTGCTCTACGCGCAGTACAATTAGGTCCAGACCGCAGACGCAACCGAGGGCACCCTGCGGGACTTCGCTGCCAAGCTCGTGCGCACGTTCGA
Source organism: Planctomycetota bacterium (assembly GCA_047618565.1). Lineage (GTDB taxonomy): Bacteria > Planctomycetota > UBA1135 > UBA1135 > JBLHKW01. Next base: position 2,943 of record JBLHKW010000029.1, on the reverse strand, counting down.
AGCGGGCGACGTGGAGCGGGTCGTGCTCGACCTGCGCCTGAATGGTGGCGGTGACAACACGACCTTCGGCCCGTTGATCCAGGCCATTCAGGAGAGTCCGGATCTCAATCGGCGTGGCAAGCTCTACGCCCTGATCAGCCGTCACACCTTCTCTGCCGCCGGCAACTTCATCACGGTGCTCCAGCGTGACACGGAAGCCATCCTGGTAGGGCAACCGACCGGTGGCGCGCCCAATCAGTACGGCGACGCCCGCATGCTGACACTGCCGCACGTGCCGTGGCTGCGGGTCTCCATCGCCACGCGCTACCACGTCTTCGGCATCGACGGCGACGAGCGCGTCACGCACGAACCGGAGCTCATGGTTCCGCTGACCGCAGCTGATTACTTCAGCCGGTCAGACCGGGTCCTCGAGACCGCGCTGAACGATCGTCCGGACGCACGCTGATCGGGCCGAGGCGCTGCGGAAGCTGGCGGCCCCTCAGTCCGTGTACTTGATCAGCGTAGCCTTGATGATCGTATCGTGCTGAATGGTCGTGGTGGCGACCGTACTGCCATGCCCACCGCCGCTGCCATTGGTGGTGCTGTAGCTGGTCGATGTCTTGTCGACCGTGCCGACCTCCCCCATGACTATGCCGTCGGCGCCGCGCGTCATGGCGTCCGCGACCAGCTCGTCCTGGATCTTCTGCATCTTGACACCCTCACCGGCCTCGGCCTGAGCCTGCCCCATGACCTCATGCGGCCGCTCGACCGCGTCCATCGAGTAGTACACGTCGACGTTGTCCGTCGGCGGATAGCTCTTGCCCATGTAGTCGACGGACACGCAAGCGGCGAGAAGCAAAACGGAAGCGAGTAGGAAACGCATGAGTCTAGATCCTTCTGCTATGTAGGTGCTGGCCACGGTTCCGAGCTCTCGGAACTCACCGGCAGGCTACCCCACGCAGGACTGCGAATCGAGCGGTCCAATGACCGATCACTCCACGCCCCACCCCTCTCGCCACGATGCTGCGTTTCGACCTACCCACCGCCCGCCTACGCTCCGCCGCCATCCTCGAGGGAATTTCCTATCTGCTGCTGCTCTTCGTGGCCATGCCCCTGAAGTACCTCGCTGACCAGCCGCTCCCGGTGCGTATCACCGGCTCCATCCACGGGGCGCTGTTCGTCTGGTTGGGCATCCTGACGCTCGGCGCGATGCGCTCACGGGGCAAGGGCCTCGGCTGGGGAATCCGGGTCGGCGTGGCCTCATTGATCCCCTTCGGGACGTTCGCGCTGGATCGCGACCTGCGCACCGACGACCGGGCCGCTCGACGTGGATGACAGCCGGGCGCCTTCACGCAGTTGAAACAAAACGGCAGCCGGCTCGTTTCGTAAAGGAAACACCAAAGAGTGTCGCTTGCCCAGGCAGATGACATAGGGATGACCGCCCGCTCTGTCCTGCAATAACACGTTGAGAGGATTCACCATGAAGAGTCTGTGGTACGCCGCTCTGGAAATCCCCGCATTGAGAAACACGGCCCGGGCACAAACGACGTTCGTCGAGACCTTTGAGAACGGGAACCAGACGCGTTCCTGCAAGACCTGACCCTGTCCAGCTGCTGCCCCGCGGCCTCGACAGAGTTCGGAATCAGTTCGGTCTTCACGGGCAATTTCAGGTCCAAGTACGTCTCGTCCCTCGGCATCGACCTGATCACCCTCGACGCGGACTTCGCCACGGATGGGCGTCTGCTCTCTGTCCTGCTGATCAACGACGCGAACACGCCCAACGACTTCGACGACGACTTCCTCGTGTACTTCATCGGCGACACGCCGGTGCCGTCCCCAGGTGTCGATGGCATCGCCGAAGGCAGCACGCCCGCCGGTTGGACGCTCTACGACTTCGACATCCCCTCCACGATGACCACTCTCCCGGTCGGCTGGAGCGCCTATGCGAACGACGGGCGAACCGACGATGAAATATGGAACGACGTCATCGTCGACGTGGACGCCGTGCAATTTTTCTACGGGGACCCGGCGAGCGTCTTTCCCTTCTTCAGCTGGGATGTCGGGCTCGACAACCCGCGCGTGACCTTCGAGCAGAGCGACGAGATCCCGGTACTGGTCACCTTCGACAATGCGGAATACCGCGGGTGGACCATCCTTGGCTTCGATGACCAGGTCTTCCAGCCGACGGGCGGAAACCCCGACGCGCACCTGAATTTCTTCTTCGAGAACTTCTTCATCCGGATCTACGACGCCACCGACCCCGCGTTCACCGGCGACTACTCACGCAAGGGCCGGGTCATGATCTCCGCCGACCTGCGCTGGCGCGTCGTCAACTTCTTCGGGACCAACGTGCGGCGTGACCTGTTCTTCATGATCTGGGACGAGTACGTCGACGAAAACGGCGTCGACCGCAAGCACGTACTGCTCAAGCCGGTCGGAAAGGTGCGCGGACAGGGTCCCCACGCACCCTGGAGAACCTCGCGCGTGCGGCTCCCTAATCCCGACGCAGATGGGTTGCCGGGCGGCTGGTTCTACTGGCCCTTCGACGGGTCCATCGAACCCAGCCACACCCTGCCCGTCGGAGTCACGGTGGCTGACATCATGTCGAGCGTCGATCGCGTGCAGTGGTCCACGGCGACGCCCGGCCAGTTCTTCGGATTCACGACCTTCGATGTCTCCGTGGACAACTGCTCGATCAAGACCGTGAACGGCCCGCGGCCCCGGGACAACACCCAGGCCAGCGCTTCCCGTTCAGGATCGGCAGGCCTGGGCCTCGTCGAGGGCGACACGACCCAGCTGAACGACGACGAGGAACCGATTTCAGTCTGGGCCTACCTGGATCTCTGGCGGCAGGGCGACCCCATGGCGGACTACACGACGACCGGCGCCATGCCCGGCGAGTGGGGCTTCGGCATCGGTGACAACGTCGTCGACCAGGCGGACCTGACCTACTTCAGGAACGTC
>JBLHKW010000028.1:0-39016 GCA_047618565.1 Planctomycetota bacterium | reverse complement strand
AAGAAGATGAAGGCGCGCAACCTGGCGGGACTGGTCAAGATGGCTGTCGCGCTGGAGGTCACCTCCGCGACACCCGAGTAGCCGGCCTGGGTTCGCGCCTCAGGGCTGCAGGGTCATGGGCATGCTGCACTCGATGCCGGAGCGCAGGAAGCGAATCGAGACCACATCACCGGGAGCATAGAACCGCTCCAGGCGCATGATCGACGACTCGCCGTCGATGTTCACGTCCCCCACCTGCAGCAGCACGTCACCCGGTAACAACCCGGCGCGCTCCGCCGAACCACCGGCCTGGGTACTCGCGATGGCCAGCCCGTGCGCGCCGGACTCATCGACGACGTCGACCCCCAGGCTGATCGCCGCTGCGCTCTCCGCCTGCGGCGCACCTGGTTCGCTGAAGGGCAGCTCGTCCGCGGCCTGCAGGAGACCGATCAGGTGCACGGCCACACTCGCCACGCTGGCGGCCGCTTCGGACTCGAAGCCCGCGACGTCGTCCCCCGGCCGGTGACGATCGTCGTGCATACCTGTCGTCAGGTGCAGACCGGGGATGCGCCGTTTCAGGAAGGGCTGCAGATCGCTTCCGCCGACGCCCGCCGATGACAGCTCCGGCACCAGCTCCAGCCCGGCCCGCTGGCCGATGGGCTCCCACCAGTCCGCGAATGCTGCACTGGACCCGGCCCCCAGGATTTCCAGGCGCCCGCTGCCCGCGCGCCCGACACCGTCCAGGTTGACGATCGCGGCCAGCTCTTCGAGCGGAAAGCTCGGCTGCTCAAGCCAGTGGCGCGACCCGAGCGATCCGAGCGCGTGGCCGGACCAGAATGCGAACACGATGTCGCCGTCGGGCACCCAGCCCCCGAGGATCTCATCCACCAGATGCCAGACGACGGCCACACCGCTCGCGTTGTCATCGGCTCCGGGGTGGATCTCGCCCTCGCGCTCCGGCGCCAGGGAACCCAGGCCGCCGCGGCCCAGGTGGTCGAGGTGCGCGCTCAGGATCACGGTCGGCCCGCCGCTTCCCTCGATACGCGCCAATACGTTGTAGGCGGTCGCGTGGCCGCCCTCGATGTTGACGAAGACCTCGACCGCTTCGGCCGTCGCCGGCCGCTCGAGCTGCGCGTGCGCCAGGTCCGCGCTCAGGCTCGCCCGAGCGGCAGCCGCATAGCCGGGGTAGAGCGCCTCGGCCACGTCGCGACTGATGCGCAGGGCCGGAATGGACGCCACCAGCTGGGGCTGGAATCCGGCCAGGACGTCGGACTCGTCATCAGGATGTTGCGCCAGCAGGAGTGCGCCCGCGCCACGTTGGGCCGCGGTCTCGATCTTCCCGTAGGTTGTCGCCTGCATGAGTTCGGATTGGGCCACGGTCGGGATCATCCCGTTGGTCGTTATCCGCATGAGTTCGATCAGGTCCTTGTCAACGCCCAGCCCATCGACGATCAGCACAACCGTGCCGGGCGCGACGTCACTCGGATAGTCATGCCAGCCCTCCGCCTCGCTCTCCAGGCCCAGGCCGTGGTACTCGACAGGTCCCTTGCAGCCGCCGGGCGCCGACGAGGGCAGGGGCACGACCTGCTGCGCGCCCTCGAAACGGCTCCTCGCCTGGATCCATGAGTCGCCACCATCGCGCACCGGCAGGGGCACCTCGAAGGGCTGCAGATACTCGTCCTCACCCGCCGGAGTCAGGTTGTAGTTGCGCAGCTGTGAGACGAGCCAGAGGGCGGTATCGAGCTCGCCCTTGGTCCCGGCGCGGCGCCCGGCTCGCTGCTCGGACGTGAGCGACAGCACGGTGCGACGTAGTCCGCGGGCAACCTCCTCGACCCGATCCGGCCGGTTTCCGGTGTACTCGCCACCCTGCGTCGCCGGCAAGCCGGCCCCCAGCGGAGCCAGGAGCAGCACGAACGCCAGGGCAGTCCTCCAGGGCGCGACGATGGAAGTTCTCATTCCACCAGGGATACCCGATCCGGCGCTGGAGCCAGCCACGGACCGGAAAAAACAGAGCGGACGCCACTTCGCGCGCCACGCCATCGCGCTGGGCAGTACACCCACGGCCACTCGGCGTTATCCTACGGCCATGCATTGCCAGACCCTCTCCAGTGGAAGTGCGGGAAATTGCACCCTCGTGCGCGCAGGTGAGGAGGTCCTGCTCATCGATGCGGGCCTGCCCATGCGCGCCCTGTACGAGCGGCTGCGCGTCGCAAGCGTTCCGTTCAAGGGGATCGACCATGTGCTCGTGACCCACGCGCACCTGGACCACGCGCGCAGTGCCGGTGCCATCGCCAAGCGTCACTCGGCGGTCGTGCACTGCGCCGAGGCCAACATGGGACACCGCAGTCTGAGCCGTGCCCCACAGCTGCAGACCCTGCGCATCGGCAGCGACGTCCAAATCGAGGGCCACCGGGGCGACATCATCGGCTACCGCGCCGTCGCCCTGCCCCACGACTGCGCTCCCACGGTCGCCTTCCGGGTCGAGCACAAGCAACGCACGCTCGTGGTGCTCACGGACATGGGCATGCCCAGGGACGACGTGGCCGCAGCCCTGCAGGGCGCCCACGTGCTCGTGCTCGAGTTCAACTACGACCCGGACATGCTCGCGGTCGGCCCGTACCCGCCGGCGCTGCGACGGCGTATCGCGGGAGGCCAGGGTCACCTCTCCAACGCGCAGGCGCAGCGCATGCTCGGGGCCATGATCGGACCCGAAACGCACACGCTCGTCCTGGCCCACCTGTCCCTCAAGAACAACACGCCCGAGCTCGCGCAAGCCGCTGCACAGGATGCACTCAAGCAGCTGGGGCGTGACGACGTGCGCGTACTCGTCGCCAGCCAGGACGAGGTCGGTCCCAGCTTGGAGGTCTGAAGCTCCAATGCCGAAGCAGCCGTTCGACAGCCTCGATCCCGGGTTGTACGCGCTTCCCGAGGACTTCCAGCGCCGCTTCCTCACCCCCGCGCTGGTCATCGACCTGGACCGCGTGCGTGCCAACCTGGCCTGGATGAAGGCCAGCATGGGCGGGGATCTCGGGCGCTGGCGGCCGCACGTCAAGACGACCAAGATCCCGGCCATCTTTGCGGAGATCGCGGCGGCGGGGGTGCGCCACTTCAAGGCAGCCACCACGCGCGAGACCAGCGAGCTTCTGGCGAGCCTACGCGCGCAGAGAGTCGAGAGCCCTGACGTCTGCCTGGCTTACCCGCTGCGTGGGGCGGCTCTGACACGACTTGGGCAACTCGCAACGGCTTACCCGCAAGCGCGGATCTCGGTTCTGGTCGAGGATGAGCAAGCGCTGGCGCAGGTGCCCGAACAGGTCGGCGTCTTCATCGACGTCAACCCGGGAATGAACCGCACGGGCATCCCGAGCGACGACCGCGATCGCATGGCGCGTCTCGCCGAGGTCAGCGGGCAGCGGCTACGCGGACTCCACTTCTACGACGGGCACCTTCACTCGGGCACGGAAGCACAGCGGCGCCGACGCGCCTGGGTCGGCTACGACCTGCTGCTGGAACTGCTCGCGCACCTCGGCCTGGCCGACCGCTCGCTCGAGATCATCACCAGCGGCACGCCCACTTTTCTCCACGCCCTGGCCTACCCCGGCTTCGATGGCCTCGGCTCCACCCAGCACCGCATCTCGCCTGGCACGGTCGTCTACCACGACCTGCGCTCCCACGAGGAGAATCCCGGGCTGGACCTCACCCCGGCCGCGCTCGTCGTGGCCCAGATCATCAGCCACCCGACGGGGAAACTCGCCACCTGCGACGCGGGTTCGAAGTCCATCGCAGCCGAGGCCGGGGATCCGTGCGCGGCGGTCCTGGGCCGCCCCGAGTGGGTGCCCCAGACTCCGAGCGAGGAGCACCTGCCCCTGCGCATCGAGCACGGTGCATTACCGGCGCGCGGGACCCTCGTGCAGCTGATCCCACGCCACGTTTGCCCGACCGTGAACCTGGCCGAGGAAGCGGTCCTGATCGAGGCCGGGCAGGTGCGCGAGGTCGTACCCGTCAGCGCGCGCGCGCACGAACTACGCGCGCATTAGGTCGATCGCGGCCTGCACGGGCACGCAGCGCGCTCCGCGTGGATCGCCGAGGTGCTGGGCGGCGATCCCCACCGCGCGGCCATCTGCGTCGAACACCGGACCGCCACTGAACTCCGCAGGCACGGATGCAGTCAGCTTCAAGACGCCGTCCGAGCGCAGGTACACGCGCCCCGACGAGCCCTCCGGCCGCCCACCGCCCTCGGCCATGACCCGATTCGGTGCGGCCAGCCCCAGGGCCAGAACCGGATCGCCCGAATGGACCGCGCTGCGCGGCGTCAGCTCGATGGCCGGAACCGGTTCGGAAACACGTGCCCTGAGCAGTGCGACGTTGGAGCGATCGAGCAGGTGGTACTCCCCACGGTGCACGCCGCCCTCGGGCAACGCGACCACACGCAGCTCGCGCTGATCGGGAGTCGTGCGGACGAGTTCCAGGGATCCAGCGCGGGTATCGACGGAGTCCGCTTCGACGAGACGCCCGCCCCCGGCGAGCACCAGGTCGGCGCGGCGCCAGGCCCGCAGGCGCACCGAGTCCTCGTCGAGCGTGTAGCCCGAGTCGAGCTTGCGCACCAGCTCCGGCACGAACTTCCAGGGCTGGATGACATGTTTGTTGGTCACCAGCAGCCCGTCGGGAGAGACGAAGAACCCGACGCCCCTCGAACGGAACGGCACGCGACCGGTTCCGAGCAGGAAATCACACTCCAGCTCGATGATCAGCAGCGCGTCGCCGAAGCGCTGCTCGAAGCCCTCGAAACGAGCGCGCTGTGCGCGGCGTTCGAGGAAGCGTCGTGCGAACACGATCGTCGCGAGCCCACCGATGGCCGCTGTCCCCGCCAGGAGCATGGAGCGCCGGCTCCAGCGTGTGCGACGTCGCAGCTCCATCACCGGCTCGACCGGGGCCGGAAAGGCCACCTGCGCTTGCGGAGCACGTGCGCTGGATTCGGTCAGGATGCTGGCACACTCCTCGGCCGAGATCTCGTAGTACTCCGCGAGCCGCTCCAGGCGGCGCCGCTCCTCCGCCCATCCGTCCTGTTGCGCGCGCGCGACCCCGGCCAGGGTACGCAGAATTCCACGGCGGTCTGCGAGCGACGACGACGGCAGATCCTGCTCGCTCCACTGAGCGCTTCGCAGGGAACGCACTTCCCCCGGCGTCAGCCCGAGCGCCTCGCGATAGAGCAGCAGACGCCGCGGGTCACGCCGACGGCGACCTGCCCCCGCGCCCAGCTCCTGGGCCATGAGCCCGTATGCCCACAGAAATGGGTCCATCACTCCATGGTAAGGCCTGGCGCGGAAGCCGACCAGCGCCCAACCTCGACCGGACCCGAAAGACCCCAGATCGAGCGTGCGCCGGTCAGGCGAACAGGCTCCAGCGCACGATCGCCCAGCAGGCGATGAAGGCGTCCTTGAGACCGATCTTCTTGCCCTCGTCGTAGTCCCGGCCGGCATACGAGATCGGGACCTCGTAGACGCGCACGTGCATCTTGGCGATCTTCGCGGTGATCTCGGGCTCGACGGCGAAGGTCCTCGACTGGATGTCGAGGCGCTTGGCGATGTCAACCTTAAAGACCTTGTAGCAGGTCTCCATGTCGGTCAGGTTCAAGTTGGTGAACATGTTGCTAAGGAGCGTCAACATGCGGTTGCCCACGTAGTGCCAGAACAGGTGCACGCGTGAGTAGGCGCCGCCCTTGAAGCGGCTGCCGTACACCACGTCCGCCTTGCCGTCCTTGATCGGCCTCAGCAGGACCGCGTAGTCCCCCGGGTCGTACTCGAGGTCCGCATCCTGGATCAGGACGATGTCACCCGTGACCTCCTTGAAGCCGGTGGAGAGCGCCCCACCCTTGCCCTTGTTCTCCTCGTGGTAGAAGCAGCGCACCTCGTCGTACTTCTCCTCGAGCGTGGCCATGATCTCGCGCGACCGGTCCTTCGACCCGTCGTCGACCATCACGATCTCCTTCTCGTACGGCGTCTCGAGGACCCGCGCGACAATCTCCTCGAGGGTCGCCTCCTCGTTGTAGACGGGCATTACGATCGAAATTTTCACTGCGTGACCTCGTTCAACTCTTCGGGTCCTGGTGCATCCGGGTAGCACCCTCGAACAGCTCATCCAGACCCAGGAAGTGGGTCAGACCTGCCTGCAATTCCTTGTATCCATAATCATCCTCGATGCACCACAGCGGGCGAAGGAACAGCCGGAAGATTTCTTCGTCCGATCGACGCCGGGAAGCCTGGATCTTGACTCGCTTCTCCATCCAGAAGTCCCATTGCCCGAGCAGATCGTTGATTCCCACGAGGTCCGCCAGCGCCACGCGCCCGATCGCCTCGGTCCCCGCCGGTCGGCGCCCGAGTCGGCGCATTATCCGCTCCCACAGGCCCTTTTTCGCCGACAGGCCCGGTGCGCTGAGAGACTCGATGCGGTACGCATCCGGGTCCCGGACCTCGGCGCTCAGGTAGGCCCGGCGGGTGGCCAGGGCCAGCATGGCCGGCAGGATCTGCTTCAGACGCTCGTCGCCGTAATTCTTGAAGCAGGCCAGGAGCGGATTTCGGACCTGGAGCACGCGCAGGCGCTCGGGAGCTACCCGCTGGCTGGTGCTGGAGTGGTGGTGGTAGCAGATGGCCTCTGGCACGTAGCGGATCGAGTGGCCCGCAACCCAGGTGCGCCAGCCCAGATCCACGTCCTCGTAGTAGGCGAAGAAGTCCTCGTCGAAGCCCCCCAGCTGCTCGAACACGTCCGCGCGCATGGCCATCGCGCCACCGCATGCGAAGAGGGTCAGACACGGCCGCTCGTACTCGGCGGTCATCTGCTCCAGGTATCCACGCTGGATCCCGATGCCATGGAAGTTCATCCCGCCACCGACCGAGTTGAGCAGCTTGCCATCCCAGGAGAGGATCCTGCCGGTCGTGGCCTCGCAAACACCCCGCACGATCGGCGCCACGAGCCGCTTCAGAAAGTCGGGCTCGACGCGCATGTCGTTGTTCAGGAAGCAGAGCAACTCGGGCGAGCTGGCTGCACCGGCGCCCTGGTTGCAGCCCGCGCTGAATCCCATGTTGCGCGGGTTCTGGATGAGGTGCACCCAGTCGTGCTTCGCGCGCATGTGCTCCACGCTGCCGTCGGTCGAGCCATTGTCCACCAGCACCACCTCGAGGCGCTCAGGCGGATAGTCGAGCGCCGCGAGGCTGTCGAAACAGCCGTCGAGATGGTGCCGCCCGTTCCAGTTCAGGATCACGACCGCGCAATGCGGCAACTCCTCGGAAGAGACCTCAGCGGTGGCCTCGACCCAGAGATCCTCGGCGGGCACGCGCTCGGGAGTCTCGCCCTTGCCGCTCATGCCTCAACCTCCGCCGCGCCCGACGCGCAGACCAGGCCGCGGTAACGAAACTCCGTCTCCTCGGCGTTCTCCTCCAGGGTCTTCACGCGCATCCAGTCCCGGGACAGGTCCGCGAGCAGGTTAGGCTCATCGACAAACCGGCGCATCTTGGCGGCCAGGTCGTCCGGGTCCCCCACCGCGAAATGCAGCCCATCGACTCCATCGCGCACGAACTCCGCCATCCCGCCGATGTCGCTCGCCAGGACGGGCGTGCCCGTGAGGAAGGCCTCGTGGATCGTGATCGGTGAGTTCTCGAACCAGACCGATGGCACCACCAGGACGTCGATCTCGGCGTAGACCTCCGACAGGCGTGAGTTGTCGAAGCGGCCGCGGAACTCCACGTTGCGCCCTTCGGCAAGCTGCGCGAGCTCGGCGTGGTGTGCATCCTCGTCGGGCTTGAAGTCTCCGAACACGAGCAGCACGGCCTCGGACTCGTCCAGCTGTACGGCAGCGCGAACCAGGGTCTCGCCGCCCTTGTACCAGACCAGCGAGCCCACAAAGCCAAAGCGCACGCGTCCCTGCGGGTCCGGACGCTTGGCCAGGGCCTCGATGTGGTCCGTGCGCATGCCGTTGTCCGAGAACAGGAAACGGTGCGGATCGAAGCGGCCGCTCTCGAGCAGCTTGCTGCGCAGGAAGCGGCTGGGGCTGATGCGCAGGTCACACGCGGCGTAGGCATCCAGCACCAGGTCGTGGCGTTCGCGGGTGTACAGGTAGTCCTGGGCGCGGCTGCGGGTCGTCCCCATCAGGTCCTCGTTGTCGGCCACGTCCTGTGCCACGTTCGCAAAGACATCCGCGAGGACCGAGTCAGAAGCGGCGACGCGATCGATCTGTCCGACGTGTTTCTCCTTCACACACAGGTAGCAGCCGCTGCCCTTGTTGCCCGAGCAGCGCGATCCGTCGGGCCGGATCAGCTGCACACGCGCGCAGACAGCCCAGTAGTCGTGACAGGTGATCACCGTCGGCAGCCCGCGCTCGCGGGCCACATCCACCAGGCCGACCGAGGTATGGATCAGGTGCTGGAAGTGCACCAGGTCCGGCTGTTCCCGTTCGAGCACCTGTCGGAAGGCGTCTTCCGCGCGCTCGTCCGTGAAACTATCGCGCATGGTCCGGTACTGCAGGCGGTTCGTCATGCGCAGCACGCGCAACCCCTGGAATTCGGAATCCTCGACCGTGAAGTCCTCGGGGCCGTCCGCATCCGCCGGGACGCGCGCGAAGATCGTCACCCTGTGGCCGCGACGCTGCAGCTCGGTCGCCAGGTTCTGGGTGTAGATCTCGGTGCCGGCCCAGGTATCCGGAGGAAATCCGTGCACGACGTACAGAATCGACAGCTGCGGGCCAGCGAGCATGCGCGAGGGCGGGTAACGGCGCTCCGAGCGACCGCCCTCGTACAGACCGCGGAACGCGGCCGAGCGCAGCTCGCGCCCCTGCTCGAGCAGCAGCTGGCGGGCCTCGTAACCCAGCGGCAGGTCTTCGATGCGCGGCGTGTCCTCCGCCGAGAGTCGCTCGGTGAGGGTGCTCGCATCCGCCGCCGACGCGACACATACGCGCGCGAGCCACTCGGCGTTGAACTTGCCGTCGATCCAGGCGCGCTCGTAGGTCGCACGCGCGTCATGATCATGGCTGTGCTCGACGGTCGCACGCGCGTCGTAGACGACCGTGTGGCCCGCCTCGAGCAGAGCGCGCGCCATCAGGATATCCTCGCCGAACGAGGTGCGCGGGAACGGGTGTCGCTCCCAGAGCTCTCGCCGGATGGCCGAGGCCACATCGTTGAAGCCAAACAGCAAGCGGCGCTCGTGCGGGCCAAGCTGAGCGTACTCATCGGCAGGCGGAAGGCTCACCTCACGCCGCTCCGTCGAATAGCCCGGGTCACCACTCGAGAACAGTCGCGTCAACGCTTCCGCATCCGGCCGCGGAATGTTGCGGCAGCTCGCCGCGCCGACGCCATCGTCCTCGAAGTTCGCCACCAAGGTACTCAGCCAGTCGGGCGAGCTGGGAATCGCATCCTGGGTCAGAAACACGAGCAGATCACCGCGCGAGCGAGCCGCGAGCAGGTTGCGCGTGTCGCCATGGTCGAATTCCACGCGCTCGATGCGCTCCATCGCGAACGGCACGGGAAGACGCTCGGCCCACGCAGCGCACAGCTCCCAGGTCCCGTCGTCGGAAGCCGAATCGATGATCCGAAAGTCCCACGGCAGCTCGAGGTCCTGGCACGCCAGAGCTGTGAAGACCCGCTCCAGGAATTCGAGCCCCTGGCAGGTGGGCATCAGGACGGATACAGATCGGATGGGCTTCATTCGGAGAGGATTTGGGGCACCCAGTAGACTCGCTGGCGCGGGTTGGGCCAACCCGCGATGGCCAGGAGGCTGATGATAAAGTGCTCCGGATGCCAGGGCAGTAGCATCCGCTTCGGTGTGGTGTCTGAAAACGCAGGCGAATCGGTGGATTCGGCGAGGCTCTCAGGCGCCGCGCCGAAGCGGAGGATGCTGTTCTGGTGCCGGATGACTTTTTCAACAGCCTCCTAGCCCGGGTTATTCATGAGCCGCGAGGCGAAACGCCTCGATTCGGCCCCTGCCGGTGCTTGGCGAGCATTGGACCCGCAGACGACCTTGTAAGATCGTCGAGGACGCCAATGCTCGCAAAGTGCCGGCAGGGGCTGAAAGGACGGCGAAGCCGGCCGTTCGTGGGGTTTCGTCCGCGTGGTCATGAATAATCCGGGCTAGGATTGGGGAAGCTCCTCGGGGAACTCGGATGCGTCGTGACGCCAGGGCCAGGCGTGGCTGCCCACGTACTGGCCGAAGACCTGAGCCGAGCGCAGTCCGGGCGCACGCAGCAGGTGGACCAGCGGAGCGCCGACGCGCCGCAGGTAGCGCGCGTCCTCGCGCAGCTCGTGGGCGATGCCGGTGAGCACGGAGCCCAGGCCCGGGCGCACGCGCTGACCCCGGACGTGGCGCTGGAAGCGGGCGTCAAGTTCGTAGCGCCGGAAGGCCTGGCCGGGTTGATAGTCGTGGGCGTGGTAGACCACAGCTTCGGGCGCGAAGGCCAGCTCCAGCCCGGCCGCGACCACGGATCGGGCCCAGGCCCAGTCCTCGCCGAAGGGCAGCTCCAGGAAGGGATGCTCGGCGAAGACGGTCGCACGCATGGCGCTCGCGACGTTGTTGATCCCGAGGTCATTCTGCGTCGTACCGGCGGCCAGGCTCGCGCTCGCCTCCGGCAGATCGAGGGCCGTGCGGGCTGTCAGGGGATCCTGATCCGGATGGGGCAGGATGCGCGCCTGAACACCCGCGACCGCATCCGCGCTGAAGGGTGCCAGCAGGTGTCGCAGGAAGTGCTCATCGCGCGGCAACGCATCCTGCGACAGGAACACCAGAAAGCGTCCACGCGCGCCGCGCGCCAGGGTATTGCGGGTCTTGCCGTGGCCGAACTCGGAGCGCGAAATGCTGCTCAAGTGCACACCGTGCCTGCGCAGCAGCTGGCGCGTCGTGTCGCGCGAAGCGGAATCGACCGCGCGCACCTCGAAACCGCCCGGGAAGTCCTGGGCGGCCAGTGCCGGCAACAGGCGTTCCAGGTCGGACTCGCCGTCCAGGGTCGGGATCAGGATCGAGGCCAGGGGTAGGGACATCGTCAGCGCTCGGATCCGGGCCGACGCAAGGGGTGCGACAGTGCCAGGCGGCGATGGAGTCTATCGACAGATTTGCGCCGTGAGAGCACCCTCAGCCCCCCGATCTCCCACCCGACCAGTCCCAGGCTGGCAGCGCCAGCTCCTGCTCCCAGGCCGTGAGAGCCGTCTTCAGGTCCATGAAGCGCTGCTCGCCCCCATCCAGGGAATGCGCTTCCGCGGGATCCGCATCGAGGTCGTAGGCCTCGAAGGACCCATCCCGACGCCGCACCAGCTTGGCCTGGCCGTCCGAAACCGCCGCCTTGCCACCCTGACGCCAGAAGAGGGTGCGCGCAGCGACCGGCAACCCCTCGCTCGCCGCGCGCGCGACCTCCAGCAAACTGTGGCCGTCGAGCCCGTCCGTCGCCAGCGCGGGCCTCCCGGCCGCGGCCAAACAGGTCGGCACCAGGTCGAGACTCGAGACCGGCGTGGCCACGGTTCCGCCGGCGGAAATCCGTGCCGGCCAGCGCACGACAAGGGGCACGCGCAGGCCACCCTCGTAGAGGCTCAGCTTCCCGCCGCGCAGTTGCCCCGCGCCCTCGCCCGCCTTGCCCCGCCGCGGTCCGTTGTCGCTGAGGAAACACACCAGGGTGTCCTCCCGCAAGCCGTGCAGGTCGAGCGCCGCGAGGACGCGCCCGATGCCATCGTCGAGCGCGCTGATCATGGCCGCGTAGACGCGCTCGGATCGGTCCGCGATCCCGGCGTGCCTCTGCAGGTACAACTCGGGCGCCTCGAACGGCTCGTGCAGGGCGTTGTAAGAGAGCAACAGGAAGAAGGGACGCTCGTGATTGCGCCCGATGAACTCGACCGCCTCGGTCGATAGCGCATCCGTCAGGTACTCCCCCTCCGACACGGGCTCGCGTCCACGGTAGATCGGTCCGTTCTTCGGATCCTCCCAGTCGATGTAGGTGTGCCCACCCGAGAGATGTCCAAAGAACTCGTCGAAGCCGCGCTCGAGGGGATGAAAACGGTCGGCCGCACCAAGGTGCCACTTTCCGATGAGCGCCGTGGCGTGGCCTAGATCCCGGAGACGCTCGCTGAGCAGTGGCTGCGAAGGCGGCAGACCGATGCCGAGCTCGAGCTGGCGCGCGAGCGGACCGGTGTTGTTCTCGTGCCCGAAGCGCTGCTGATAGCGACCGCTCAGGAGCCCGGCGCGCGACGGGCTGCAGATCGAGGCGGTCACGTAGGCGCGCTCGAACGTGACTCCGTCTCGAGCGAGCGAGTCGATGTTCGGGGTGAGACCGGAGCTGCCGCCGAAGCAACCGAGGTCATCGAACCCCATGTCGTCGACCAGTATCAGGAGGACGTTGCCTTGGTCCTGCGCGTGGACGCGCGCGGCGGGCGCGACCTCGGGGTCGGCCTGGTCGGCCGGGTCAGCCTCGCCGCACGCGAGCAAGAGGAGCAGAAACGGCAGTGCCCGGATGAGGCGCGCGGGCGAGGGTCGGGTTGCTGAGTTCATCTCGTGGGCGAGGGCTACGGGCACCGACGGCTGCGCCCAGGTTAGTGGATTGTACAAGAACTCGAGCAGCGACAGCACAGGCGAGAGCGCTCACGTAGGGCCCATGCAAAGTCGGAAGAAGCGGACGCCGAAACGGGTATGCCCCATAGACTTGGCAGCGAATCACCCCATCCCCAGGAACGCACCCGATGACCCCCCTGCTACTGACCGTCGCGCTCGGCCTTCTGGGCCACGCTCAGAACACATCCACCCCCGACCTCGCCGGGGGGCGCGCGCTGCTGCGATCCGGTGCCTTCGAGGACGCTGAAGAGCTGCTGCGCGAGATCGTGGATGGGGACGACAGCAACGACGCGGCCTGGATGCTGCTGGGCCAGGCGCTGCGCGCGCAGGAGCGCTTCGACGAAGCTCTCGAGGGGTTCGAGCGCGCCTCCGAGACCCAGACCCTCGCCGGGCGAGCGGGCTTCTTTGCGGGCTGCATGTACGCACAGCTCGGTGATTTCGAGACAGCCCGGGCCCGTATCGAGAAAGCCGTCGCGGCGGGCTTCCAGGATCGCCCGCTGCTGACGCAAGTGCCGGAGCTGGAGGAGTTGCGCAAGGACCCACGCCTGCTCGCCCTGATCCCCCCCCTGCTCGAGGGGGCCGCGGCGTTCGCGGAGGAGCCGCGCATCCTGCACACATTCATCGGCGAGGCTCCCGGCGACCAGTTCGGCTGGGTAGCCCGGCCGGTGGGCGACCTGGATGGAGATGGCGTCACCGATTTCGCATCGACTTCACCGACCTACGCGGGCGGCAAGGGCCGCGTGTACGTGTACAGCGCGAAGAGCGGCGAGCTACTCTTCACCCTCGACGGCCGCTCGGGCTGGAACCTGGGCATGTCGGTGGCAGGTGAGGTCGACATCAACGGGGACGGAACTCCGGACGTGCTGGCCGGCGCTCCGGCGCCCGCAGGAGCACCGGGACACGCCATCGTCGCATCCGGCCGCGACGGATCGATCCTCTTCGAAGTGACCGCCAGCGAGATGGGCGACGGCTTTGGCACGAAGGTGTGCGGTATCCAGGACCTGAACGGAGACGGCTGCGACGAGCTCGTCGTGAGCGCCATGCGCGCGGACGCCGAGGGGCAGGACTCCGGGCGCGTCTACGTGTACTCGGGCAAGGACGCCGGTCTGATGTTCCAGATCGATGGACCGGCGGCGGGCGACCTGTTTGGCAGCTCGGCCGATGCGACCCACAGCGGCGACCACAACCTGCTGATCGTCGGCGCCATGGGCACCAGCGGCGGCGGGCGAGCCCTGGTCTACCGATGCGACGAGGACGGCGCGGAGCTGCACTTCACGATCGATCCCGACGAGACCGGAACCAACCTCGGCCAGTACTTCGCGACGGTGCTCGGCGATGTGGATGGGGACGGCACCCCCGACCTGTACGCATCGGACTGGAACAACGCGGCGAAGGGGCCTGCGACGGGTCGCGTCTACGTGCATTCGGGCGCCAACGGAGACAGGCTTCTCACGATCACGGGACAGGTCGCCGGCGAGGGCTTCGGCACCTCGGCCGCGGTCTGCGGCGATGTGAATGGCGACGGCAGCGCGGATCTCGCCATCGGTGCGTGGCAGCACTCGAGTGGCGCCCCTTCCGGAGGCAAGGTCTACCTGCACTCCGGCAAGGACGGCTCCCTGCTCAGCGCCTGGACTTCGCTGCAGGCCGGCGACACCCTGGGCTTCGATGCGGTCGGCCTGGGGGACGTCGATGGCGACGGTGCGGCGGACTACCTGCTCACCTCCGCATGGAGTGCCGTCCGTGGCCCGCGCACGGGCCGCGTCTTCGTCGTTGCAGGCCCGCGTCTGGAGTGAGCGATGCGCCCGGCGCGCGGGATCAGTCGCGCGCGCTCGCGACGATGGGCTCGACGCCCCGAGTGCCGGCTACCAGCAGCTCCTTCTCGGCCCTGGGGAGCTTCTTGATACGCCCCTCCACCCGCAAGGCGAGACCGCGCCCGCCGACAGCATGCTGCAGGACGACCTCGAGTGGACCCCGTCCGCGCAGGTACTTGGCCCCTTTTCCGTCGCTCGCGGTGTGCTGCTCCAGTCGGCGCGCGACATCCGTCGCGATGCCGGTATACAGCGATCCGTCGCCGCAGCGGATCAGATAGACGGACCAGTCCGGCGCAGCGGGCTTCGTCATCGCCTTACTGTTCGACATCGCCTTGATGGAGATAGCGCTCGCGCAGCACGCGCATGTGGTGCAGCTCGTGGCCCGCGGTGACGTACAGCATGCTGCGCACCGTGAACTGTCGCCCGGACGCAGTCCCCACCCGCATCAGGGCCTCGTCGCTCAGGCTCTCGAACAGCGTGGTGCTGGCTGCCCGCACCTGGGCCAGTTCGAGCGCCAGACTACGCAGGCTGCGCTCCTCGAACTGCGCCCCCGCGATCAGTCGGTCCTGATCCACATCCGACAGGGGCGTGTCATCGCCGCGCGCGAAGCGCATCGCCCTGTAGGTAAAGGTCCACTCCATGTCGGTCAGATGGCCGACGACCTCCTTGAGACTCCACTTCCCGGGCGCGTAGCGCTGGGCAGCCTGCTCCTCGGAGACTCCCGCCAGAAGCTGCGCGCTCTCCCTGCCCTGATCACGTAGCAGCTCGACGATATCTCCGTCGGGCACGAGGCTCGTGTAGGCCCGAAAGTACTCGGGTGCTTCTTCGCTCTTGGGTCTGGTTCGAACTCGGGGTGCCATGGCTCGTTCTCCTTGGCCCGAGCGTAGCGACTGACGGTCGCGATTCCAGACCAGACCAGCGCTCAGCCCGCCTGCGCGGACCGCTCGCCACCGCACAGATCGATGGCACGCGTGGAGTCGACGACCTGAACACCCTCGGGCGTACAGGTCAAACGCCGCCCCTGCCGCTCCTCGAGGGTCAGCAGATGCACGGGTCGTCCCCAGAGCCCGGCGAGCTGCTGCAGCATCTCCCCCGCCTCGCTCAGCTCCAGGTCGCGCCCCTCGTGCCGGTGCACGAGCAGCAATTCCCCGGCGCCGTTCTCGTCGTCGTCCACCAGCTGGATCTGGGGCGAGCCGCACCAGGCCAGTTCGCGCAGCAGCTGCTCCTTGACCGCGCGCCAGTCGCGCTGCGAAACCTCGGTCCGACCGGTGCGCGGATTACGCTCGTAGACGAAGAGCTGATTCCGGGCCGCGAACTCCGCGTCCACAACCTGATCGATGAAGCTCACGTCGTTGTGCACGCGCCGTAGCTGGAAGATGTCACGCCCTTGCTGCTCCGCGTGCCGGAACAGCTCGATACCAAGCTTGTACGGGTTCAGCTGTCCGGGACCGGTGGCCGTCGCCCCGGAGTGGCAATCGGCAAACTCCACGATCTCGGAGGCCTCCAGCATGCCGCCCGTCAGGATGCGGCTATGCCAGAACGAGGCCCAGCCTTCATTGATGATCTTCGTCATGCGCTGCGGAAGGAAGTAGTAGGCCTCCTCGCGCGTCATGCGGATCACATCCTGCTGCCAGCGCTCGAGCGGTGCGTGCTCCATCAGGAAACCCAGTACGTCATAGGTCGGCAGCGCGGCGCGCGGCTCCTCGCACGGAGTGGCGATCTCGTCCGCCGCAAAGGACGCCAGCACGCGATCCAGCGACAATCGAGCCCGCTCGACATGCCCGACGGGTGACTGCGCACTGCCGTGTGCCTGCGAATGCTCCCGCAGTGGAAGGTAGGGGTCTACCAGCGTGTCCAGCGAGAGCACAGAATCCATGAAGCTCTCGACGCGATCGTGTCCATGCACATCGATCACCGCCCGCACGCGCTCCGCATGCCGTCCCATGACCTCGATCATGTGGCGCTCCGTGGGTCCGAACCACACGTTGTGCTTGAAGAAGTCCGCGTGCCCCATGACGTGCGCCATGACCAGCTTCTGCTCCATCAGCGAGTTCGACCGCACCAGGTAGGCGTAGGTCGGATCGTTGTTGATCACAAGCTCGTAGATCTTCGAGAGCCCGTAGCTGTAGCCCTTCTGCAGGCGCTCGTAGTCCATCCCGAAACGCCAGGAGGGGTGACGCTCGGGAAACCCACCGTAGGCTGCGATCGCGTTCACATCGCTCGCAGCCAGCATCTCGAAGACGACCTCGAAGAAATCGAGCCCGTGGTCGCGCGCCACGGATTCGATCTTGCGCGCGTGCTCGAAGAGCGCCGGACTCAGGGAGCCGGAGACCACCTCAGCGCCCCTTGCCGAGGAAGGAACGGATAGAGTCCGGAATCTCGTCGCGACTGTTGATGCTCGACAGCAGCAACTCGTCGATGCCCGGCAGGGCCGCCTCCAGGTCCTTCTTGAACTGACCAGAGCCATAGGCGCTCTTGACCTGGCCGTAGCAGAACTGGTTGACCTTGGGCAGAATCTCGTCGCGCAAGAGGGTCACGCAGCGCTCGGTGTCGCGCGCCGACCAGTTGTCCCCGTCGGAGTAGTGGAACGGGTAGATGTTCCAGTTCTCCGGTCGGTACTTCTCACGCACGAGTTTCAGGCACAGGTCGTAGGCCGAGGAGATCTTCGTGCCGCCGGACTCACGCAGGTGGAAGAAGGCGTCCTGATCCACGATCTTGGCCACGGCGTCGTGCACGATGTAGACCACCTCGATGTGCTTGTACTGACTGCGCAACCAGGTGTCGATCCAGAAGGCCTTGATGCGCACGATGTCCTTCTGCTCGCGTCCCATCGAGCCAGAGACGTCCATCATGTGGAAGATGACAGCGGATGACTCCGGCTGCGGAGAGGTGCGCCGCGCGCGGTAGCGTTCGTCATCGCGGATCGGGACCACGCGCGGATCGGAAGGGTCCCAGTCTCCGGCGGCGATGGTGCGCGTCAGGGCACGCCGGAAGGTCCTCCGGAAGTGACGCAGAGAGCGCGGACCCGCTGCGCGGATACCCGTGTAGCGCCCGCCCTCGGCGGTCAGCTGCTTCGAGCCGCGCGGCTGGATCCTGGGCAGCTCGAGCTCATCCCCGAGCATCTCCGCCAGCTCCTGCAGATCGACCTCGACCTCCAGCACATGCTTGCCCTCCTGATCCCCCGCAGCTCCAGCGCCCTCGCCGGCGTTGCCCTCGCCCTCCACCGCGGCGCCGTCCTCGCCGGGCCCCTGGCCGACCCCCTTGCCAGCGTTGCTGCCGTAGCGAAAGCGCGGCAGCTCGATCTGCGGCACGGGAATCGAGATGGTCTTCTGACCCTGACGCCCGAGCAGCTCCGAGGTAGACAGGTAGCGCCGCAGATCCTCTCGCAGGCGTCCGCGCACGATGTCGCGAAAGCGCGCACGATCGCGCTCCATGCGATAGACCTCGGAACCCATGCGCTGCGGACTAGGCCGCAGCCTCCTTCTCAACCGGTTCCGCCTCGGCGCGCGCAAAGAGGTGCGCCACCTCGTTGAGGACCTCGCGCGCGCTGAGCTCGTCGTAACCGAACTGACGCATCAGCCGGTCCCGGATGACAGCGATCTTCTCCTGGGTATCCGGATCGATGACCGTCGACACCAGACTCGTCAGTTGGATCGAGTCGCGCCGATCATCGAACATCTTCAGCTCGAGAGCGCGCGTCAGGCGCTTGTTCTGGCGGTAGTCGAAGGTCTTTCCGTCCAGGTGAACGGCCGCCACGTAGTTCATCAGCTCGTGCCGGAAGTCATCCTTGCGCGACTCCGGGATGTCGATCTTCTCTTCGATCGCCCGCATCAGGCGCTCGTCCGGGGCACGGGACATGCCACCCGACTCGACCAGCTTCTCGCGCGTCGTGTAGGCACGCACATTGTCCAGGTACTTGGAGCACAGTCGATCGATGGCCTCGCGATCCGCCGCGATCGCCACGCGCACCTCATGCTTGATGATCTCCTCGTACTCTCCGCGCACCATGGCGAGCAGCTCGAGCAGCCGCTTGCGCTGCTCCTCGTTCGAGATCATCGAATGGTGCGTCAGGCCGTGCTCGATGGAGCGCAGGATGTCCTTGGGCGTGATCGTGGGCTGATCCGACACCAGGCACGCAGCAATGCGATCCTGGATGTAACGCGGGCTGATGCCCTCCATACCCTCGCCGATCACGCCTTCACGTAGCTCGCGCACCTGCTCGCTGGTAAACCCGGCGATCTCGGCCCCGTCGAAGAGGCGCGCCTTCTGCAGCACGGTCAGGGTCGGATGGGTGGGATCCGTCAGACGTGTCAGGACCGCCCAGAGCGACGCGATTTCGAGCGAATGCGGCGCGATACCACGCCCCGGCTTTGAGCGGTCGCCGTACCGGCGCCTGTAGATTTTGACCTCGTCGGAGACACGCAGGTTGTAGGGAATGTCGATCTTGATGGTCCTGTCCCGGAAGGCCTCCATCAACTCGTTGTTCTGCAGCCTGCGATACTCGGGCTCGTTCGTATGCCCGATGATCACCTCGTCGATGGAGGTCTGCTGGAACTTCTTGGGCTTGATCGTGTGCTCCTGGGTGGCCCCCAGCAGGTCGTACAGAAAAGCCACGTCCAGCTTCAAGACCTCGACGAACTCGAGCAGGCCGCGGTTCGCGACATTGAACTCACCGTCGAAGTTGAATGCGCGCGGATCGGAGTCCGAGCCGTACTCGGCGATCTTCCGGAAGTTGAGGTCGCCGGTCAGCTCGGTGGAGTCCTGGTTCTTCTCGTCCTTGGGCTGGAAGGTGCCGATCCCGATGCGGTCCTTCTCCGAGAACACCAGGCGCCGCACCGTGACGTGCCCGATCACCTTGGACCAGTCGCCCTCGTAGCGGCGCATCAACAGATCGAAGTAGAAGCGACCCACCGGATCGAGCTCACCGGCGACATGCAGCGAGTACTCACCGCGATGGTGCTCGTTGAGCTTGCCCTCGACCGCCTGGCGTTGCTCGATCGGAATCAACAACAGCGGATCCTGGTTCATGGGCGACGGGATGGTCTCGCCGTCCACGTTCCAGCTGAACGTGTAGAGCGCCCCCGCGTCGGTGCGCGTGTATGCCTCGAGGCCCTCCTTGAGCAGACGCGAGATGGTGCTCTTGGAGGAACCGACCGGACCGTGCAGCAGCAGGATGCGGCGTTCCGGCCCGAGACCGCGCGCGCCAGCCCGGATCACATCCACCAGCGCGGCCAGGGGTTCATCGAGCCCGTACACCGCGTCCACTCCACCGGACAGCGGGTCGTCGAAAAGCGTCCAGCGTTTAGGAACGTCCGCGCCGTCGCCCTCGAGCATGCCGTGCGACTCGATCATGTCGAGCAGGCGCTGCCACGCGTTGCGGGCGACCTTCGGATTCGCTTCGACCAGATCGAGGTACTCCGAGAAGGTCCCCTCCCAGTGCAGCTCACGGAATTGGTCAGTCCGGGTCTCGCACTGAACCAGGTCGAAAATACTGGAAGATAGGCTCATGGGGCATTGGGGCCGGGGGACATGGGGCTCCTAGAGATCGGAAGGAATGGGCAACTAGCTGGAGCCCCAGCGGGATTGGTGGCTCGGGGTAGCGGGCCGGCTCCCGTCACGCCGTCTGCACCTGGGCGCAGAGATCGTGCCCCAAGGGGCGACGCGGGGTGAGCCAGGGGGCCCGTTTTGTGCCAGACTGTCCCTCACCGGGCCCAGACGGCCCCTCAACCCACAAACCACGCCCCGCAAGCCAGTCGATGATCGAACCGCGGCCCGCCTACACAACGCAAACACACCTCCGGCACCGTCTCCGGCGAGCGACCTGGATTCTGGCCCTTGGCGCCGGCCTCTCCCTGGGCTGCGAGACCGGCTCGGGGATGGGCAACGACGACGAGGCTACCGCTCCCGGGGCGACGATCGCCTTCGATACGAAGCGCGCCTGGTCGGATCTCGAGGCCATGGTTGCCCTCGGGCCGCGGCCAGCGGGCTCGACCGCCCTGGGACAGTTGATCGACACGCTCGAGGCCGAACTGCGTGCCGCCAAGCTGACTCCGGTGCGCCAGGACTTCGAGGTCGAGACGCCCGTGGGCAAGCGCTCCATGACCAACATGATCGCCGACATCCCCGGCCGCGAGCGGGACGGCGCCCCAGCTCCGATCGTGATCCTGTGCACGCACATCGACACGAAGATCTTCGACTACCCGTTCGTGGGTGCAAACGACGGCGGCTCCGGAACCGCAGTCCTGCTCGAGCTCGCCCGGGGCCTGGCTGCCAGCGCCCCGCACGCCGTGACCTACCGGCTCATTTTCCTGGACGGCGAAGAGGCCACGCGTACGGTGTGGCGCGGCGAAGACAACACCTACGGATCACGCCATTACGCCCAGACGCTCATGCGCGGACCGGACCTCGCGCGCGTCAAGGCATGTGTCCTGCTCGACATGGTCGGCGACAGTGACCTGAAGTTGACCCAGGACACGAACTCGGACCGTGCACTGCTGGGCTTCTTCTTTCAGGCCGCGCGGGACAATGGCCTGGGCCAGCACGTGGGCGCGTTCGCGCAACCGATCAAGGACGACCACCTGCAGTTCATGCGCGTCGGTATTCCCAGCTGCGACCTGATCGACCTCGAGTTCGGTCCCGGCAACAGGTTCTGGCACACGCCCGCGGACACCCTCGCCAATTGCTCGCCCGCCAGCCTTGAGGCCATCGGCCGCATCGTCCTGCTGGGCCTGCCCAAGCTCGAAGCCTGGGCCCTGAATCGCCCCTGACCCTCGGGGCTTCCTGAGGGCCGGGTCCTCAAACCCGACGGGTCCGTCCGCTCGACAATGCGCGTCGAGGATGCTCTCTGGCGTCGGACCCTGCCCTCAGGAGGGTTTGCCGGTCTCGGGCTCGGTAGCCATCTGCGGAACGTGCACGGCATGCTCCGGACGCGGAATCTCGAGCACGCGCTCGCCGCTGTCCTGATCCACGTCCGCCTGATCGTCAACTCTGACGACCACCCCTGGCTCCTGCCCCAGATTTTCGTCCTCGGCGGGTTCGGCATCGCTGCCGTCCACGGATGCCGCAGCATCGTCCGCGACCGGTGCGTCGACAGCACGGCCGCCCTTCGCAACGGCCCGTCCGACCGTGTCGGGCACGATGTCGTCGACCTGTTCCAGCTCGACGGAGACCTGACGTGAGACTCCCTTCACCTGCATGGTGATGCCGTAGAGGGTGTCGCAGGCCGCCATGGTCGCCTTGTTATGGGTAACGATGATGAACTGGGTGTTCGCGCGGAACGTCTCGAGCATTCCCAGGAAGCGATCGATGTTGGCATCGTCGAGCGCCGCGTCGACCTCGTCGAGCACGCAGAAGGGACTCGGTCTGGCCTCAAAGACGGCGAACAGCAGTGCCAACGCCGTCATCGTGCGCTGCCCACCGGAGAGCAGTCCGATCGAGAGCATCTCGCGCCCGGGCGGACGCGCGACGATCTCGATGCCCGCGTCGAGCACATCGACGCCATCCTCAAGCTGAACGTCAGCGCGACCACCGCCGAACAGCTGGCGGAAGATGCGCTTGAAATTGCCACGCACCTCCTCGAACGTCTCGACGAACAGGCGCTTGCTCTCCTGCTCGATCGCCTGGATCGTCTCGGCCAGACTGCGACGCGAGCTCGCCAGGTCCGCGGATTGCTTCTCGAGGAACTCGAGCCGGCCCCCGACCTCGTCGAGTTCGCTCACCGCCTCCGTGTTCACAGGACCCAGCTTGTCGAGCTGGTTCTTGAGCTGCTGGACGCGCGCTTCGAGCGCGTTCACGTCGTCCACGACCTCGGTCTCGGGATCGAAGTCTGCGCGCAGGTCCTGCTCCGACAGCTGCAGCTCCTCGTGCGCGCGCTGGAGCACCTCCTCGCGACCCAGCTCGAGCCGCTGTTGATCCAGGCGTCCCTCGCCCAGCTGGTCACCCTTGGTATCCAGCTCGCGCCGAACGTCGTCCGTCCGGCCCCGGACCTCCTCCATGCGCTCGGCCGCGGCCTTGTCGGTCGCACGCAGCTCGGCCAGCTTGCCCTCTACGGTCCCGCGGTCCACATCCAGTCGCCCGACGTGCTCGACGATCCCCTGGCCGTCGGCAACACCCTGCTGGACGCTGCGACCGAACTCGGCCGCACGCGAGGCCGTGCGCTCGATCTCCTCGCCCATCTCGATCACGCGCCTTGTCTGATCCTCGATACGGCGGTCGACAGCGCCAAGCTCCGACGTCAGCCGCGTGACCTCCACCCGCGCCCGACTCTCGTCGCGCATCAGCTCCTCGCGCTCCTCCTCGAAACGGTGGCGATCGACGTCTTTTTCCTCCAGGACGGTGTTCTCGCGCTCGAAAGCCTCGGCAGCCGCGACGCTGGAGTGCGTGGACGCTTCGAGGTCCCGGACCAGCTCATCGATCTCGGTCTGGGCCTTCTCGCGCTCCTGCAGCGACACAGCGAGGGCCGCCTCACGATCGGCGCAACGTTGCTGCGCGGACGCGAACTGCGCCTCGGAGCTCGAGAGCTTGCGCCCCATCTCGCCGCGCCGGTCGTTGATCTCGGTCATGCGCAAGCGCAAGCCGTCGCGCTCGGCGATCTCGCCCTCGAGGCCGTCTTCCGCAATCAAAATGGCCTTGCGCACGCTCTCGAGCTCGATCTCGAGCTCAGCAGCACTCGAACGCCGACCCACGGCGCCCTGAGTAACCTTGCGCTTGCCGCCCACCATTCCGGCCGCGTCGACGCACTGTCCGGCGGGAGTCACAAAGCGCCAGTCCGGGTTGTCCTGAACGAGGGCCATCGCACGCTCGACCGAGTCGACGACGACCACGTCGCGCAGCAGGTAGTTCGCCAACTCCTCCGATCCGGCGCGCGCATGCACGCCGTCGATCAGGCGCCCCTCGACGCCCTGCGCGCCTTCGAGCGCCAGCGGCAATGCACGCGCATCGGTGTGCGCCAGGCCCATGGGAACGACCAGTCCGACCTGTCCCGTCTCCTCGACGGCCAGCCAGTCGGCAATGGCTCCGGCCACCGCGGGCGACTCGACCACGAGTGCCAGCGCGCGTTCGGCGAGGATCACATCGAGCGCTCGCGCAAGACGCGTGTCACAGTCCAGGTGGTCCGCAACCAGCCCGGTCAGGCTGCCTGATGAACAGGGCACGCCCTCGCGCTCCACGGACTCCAGCACCCGACGCGTCCCGACATCCAGCCCCTCACGCTCGCGCTCGCGGTCGAGCAGGGACTCGATCCGGCTCATCAGGCGTGCACGCTCGAGCTCCTGCCCGGCGATCTCGCCGCGCACACCCTCGACACTGTGCTCTGAAGCCTCGAGGCGCTCGCCATACCGCGCGTGCAGGACCTCACACTCCTCCAGCTGACCGCGCAGGGCCTGCACCGAGGTCTGCTCCTCATCTACCGCCGTGCGAGCCTCGGTGATGGCTCCCTCCATACCCGTGGATCGAGCGGTCGCGTGCTCCAGGCGGTCGCGGGCCGGCGCCTGGGACTCCTCGAGGTGACGCACCCGGTTCTGGGCCGCGGTACGCTCGTGCAGCTTCGCGAGCACCAGGTTGTTCTGTTCGGCCGCCTCCGCGCGCAGCTCCTTGTATTGCACGCCCAGGTCATGGCCCCGAGCCCCAAGCTCATCAGCCTGTCCCTTGGCCCCGGCGCAGTCGCCGCGCAACTGCTCGGCCTCGGCGCCCATCGCCGTCAGGTCGTCCTGGTGAGCCTCGACCTCGTTGTGCAAGACCTCGGCGCGCGCGACCTCCTCGGCCGCGGATTCCTCCCAGCCGCCGACGCGCAACTCGAGCTGGCTCTTGCGCTCCTCCATGGCGCGCACTTCACCCGCCAGACGTGCGCCTTCACGGGAGAGCTGATCGAGATCCAGTGCCACGGCCGAACGCTCGCGGTCGCGCTCGCCCATCTCGGCCTCGAGGCCATCGCGCTCGCCGCGCAGATCGTCGAGGCTTCCCTGAAGCTCCTCCAGGCGTGGCCTGAGGACGTCCAGCTCCACGCTACTGACGTGCAAGCGGTGCCGGAACAGGCGCCGGCGCTCCTCGGTCCACGACGTTCGCGCCTCGATGAATCGCTCGGCCTTGCCCGCCTGGATCTTGAGGGAACGCACGCGCGTGCGCAGCTCGCCCATGACGTCAGCCAGCCGTGTGACATCTTGCTCGACGCGCTTCAGGCGCAGCTCCGCCTCGTGCCGGCGTTGCTTGTAGCGACTGACGCCAGCCGCCTCCTCGAAGATCGCACGCCGCTGCACCGGGTTGGCGGAGAGCACCGCATCGATCTTGCCCTGCTCCAGCACGGAATAGCCGCGGCTGCCGAGGCCCGTGTTGAACAGCATGTCCTTCACGTCCTTGAGGCGCACGCGCTCCCCGTCGATCAGGTACTCACCCTCGCCGCTCTTGTACAGCCGGCGCGTGATCGAGACCTCCGGTCCGCGGCCTTCGATCACGCCGGACTCGTTGCCGAGCACCAGCGTGACATCCGCCATCGCGAGCATCGGACGGCTGACGGACCCCTTGAAGATCACGTCGGTCATTCCCGATCCACGCATGGACGTCGGGCGCGTCTCACCCAGTGCCCAGCGCAAAGAGTCGACGACGTTGCTCTTGCCGCAACCATTCGGACCGACGATCCCGGTAAGGGATGTCTGGCCGAAATCGAGAACGGTCCTGTCCGCGAAGGACTTGAAGCCAAACAGCTCGAGTCGTTTCAGTCGCATCGATGGGGTCTGGTGTGGGTTGTTGCGGTGTGGCGCATACGGACGATCAGTTGGACGGAGGTGTGCGGAACAGGGGGCCGGAATCGCGGACGCCGCGCAGGCGCACGCCGCGCGACTCGCGCGGTGGCCGCAGCGCGTCAAATCGACGCCAGGCATCCAGGGCAAGGAATTCGTCGGGCGCCTGGCCGCGGCCCGCACGCGGGGCGCTGGAGGGCGTCGACCGCAGACCCGTGGCAAAGGTCACGGGAAGTGGAAAGAGCGCTCCGCCCGGCACGGTCGCGAACAGCCGCGCCTCGAGCACTCCGGGCGCTTCGAGTCCGGAAATCGAACTCGTGTGGTAGCCCGATGTGTAGAAGCTCTCGCTCGGTAGCTCAGGCGCGGGCAGGTCGGCGAACAGCCGCGGCTGCTGATGGGCGCTGGGCGCCGCGCCACCGCGGTCGAGAGCTGCCATGCGCCGGCGCGCACGCGCCCCGAAGAACGGCGAGAGCACCACCGACAGTCCACGTGACTCCGAGTAGCGCCGCACCGCGTCCGAGAGTAGTCCCAGGAGGCGCGCGCCCTGCTCGACCCGCTCCTCGCCGTCCCCGAGGATGCGCAGGGCCTCCCTCAGTCCGACCGGTGTGACCGCGTAGCTCGTCTGCTCGCGCAGGCTCTCGCCGCGCGCGCGGGTGCAACCGGTCTGGAACTCGTGGAAGCGCTCGAGGCCATCAACACAGGCCTCGACCGTCTGGGCGACCGACTCGAGCAACAGGTCCTCGCGCCAGGCCCCGGCGCGACGGGCCAGACGGGGCAGGTGTATGGCGACGGCGCCGCCACAGGCCAGCACCATCTGTTCCCGTGACCGGCGCCGGCAACCGGGCGCGACCCAGCGCTCCTCGCTGTTGCTCCATGTGGGAACGAGCACGCCGCGCGCGAGCAGTAGCTCGGCCGACGCGTGCACGTCACCATCCTCGCCGAGCGCCGGTTCGAGCTCGCTCCAGGACATGTAGAGCCGCGGCAGGTCCGCCCCGGCCATGACCTGGCGTGCGAACTCCAGGAGCAGCATCCGCACGGCACTGCGCTGGGACGCGGGTGCGCGGCCACCGAGTACCGAGAATCCGACGCTGCGATGGGCACCGCGCGCCAGGCTGTTCAGGGCGGTCAGAAAGTGCGCCAGTCCGTGGGCATCGCGGGCCTTGCCGAAGGTTGCGACCAGCGGCGCCATTCCCTCGATAACGACCCCGTAGGCCGTCGTCGCCAGGATCGGCGCCAGCTCTTCGAGCAGCTCGAAGGCTGCCGTGGGGCTCGGTTCACGGCGCAACAAGAGACCGACCGGGACACTGCGCACCAGCGCGCAATGGGGACGCGCCAGGTCCTCGAAGTGCAAGTCGCCGGCTCGGTGGCTCTCCGCGCTGGCCTCGTCGAGGGTCTCGTCGAAGGCGAAGCGGGTGAGTACACCGGCCGCGACAGCGTCCTCGAGACTCGCCTCGCGCGCCGCTTCATCGGTGACGGCGAAGCCGCCCCGGTGTGGCAAGAAGTCCGCGGGATCCACGCGCTCGTCGGCGCGCGGGGTCTGGAACAGGCCGCGCAGATCGTGGCGCGGCAGACCGACGCGCTCCTGACGGTGCAGCGCACCGGACAGGCCCATCGCGAGCAGTTCGTTGTCCACGAGCTCGCGCACGAGGGCCGTCGAGACGTAACGCAGGCCCGCGTCGAGCACGCGCCGTTCGGTACGTTCGGCGACCGTCTCGGCCAGCTCGCGCGGAAGTTCGGCCTCGTTCATCAGCGCCTTGACGATCGGCGCCTGACTCCACGGGCGATTGCCGTCGGCGCGCTTGACGAGCGGCGCTCGCCCGGCCTGCAGCGGCTCCACGGCGACGATCTCGAGCACGGACCGGGCGCGCGCGCGCCGATCCCTGTACAGAATGTAGGCCTTGGCCACGGAGGCGTGCCCCATCTCGATCAGTGCGCGCTCGACGAGATCCTGGATCTCCTCGACCTCCGGGATCGGGGGCACCGCGCCGCCCTCGGGTCGATCGACCGCCAGAGCTCTCAGGCGCTGATAACGGGTCGCGAGGGCCAGACCGACGACCTCCTCGATCTCGAGCGGAAATTGCTTGTCCCTTTCCCCTACCGCATCTTGAGCGCGCTCGACCGCGGCGCGAATACGCCCCGATTCGTACGACACGACACGGCCATCGCGCTTGCGCACGCGCATGACACGCCGCTCGTCACCCGGGAGGCCCCGTTCCCCTTCGCTGGCAGCACTCATTCGTCTGTGCTGGCCGCCTCCGGCGCGGAGCCTGAACCCGGCTCGAGCATCGGCCTGAGCTCGTCGAGGAACTGGTTCACGTCCCGGAACTCGCGGTAGACGCTCGCGAAGCGGACGTAGGCCACCTGGTTGAGCTCGCGCAGCTCATCCATCACCAGCGAACCGATGACGGAGCTCTGCACCTCCCTGTCGTGGTCGCCCTGACAGCGAGCCTCGACACTCGAGACCGCTTCCTCGATCTGCTCCGTGCCGACCGGCAACTTCTCGCAGGCTCGCACGATGCCCTGCGAGATGCGATCGCGATCGAAGCGCACGCGCTCGCCGTTTTTCTTGACGACCCGGAGCGGGCTCTCCTCGATGCGCTCGTAGGTCGTGAAGCGCATGAAACAGCCCAGACACTCCCGTCGACGCCGGATGACGTTGCCGTCG
Source organism: Planctomycetota bacterium (assembly GCA_047618565.1). Taxonomy (GTDB): domain Bacteria; phylum Planctomycetota; class UBA1135; order UBA1135; genus JBLHKW01. The sequence continues at coordinate 11,258 of JBLHKW010000028.1, read as the reverse complement.
GCCGAGGTACGCGAGTCGACGACTCGATCGTCGTCCTTGGCACATTTGGGGCACTTCATGGCGCACCCCAGGCGCGCCCAGGGGTGCCAGAGGAGAGCACGCTAGATGTGGTATGTCAATATGAATGGGCCGCGTCCCCACACCACGGGTGGGCCTCAGGGGCGGCCCGCGCCGCGCGCCTGGCGCCGACGGCCAGTCGGCCTCATTTTCCGAGGCAAAAGCGGGCGAAAATCCGGTCCAGCAGGCCCTCCGGCGTGGTGCGACCGCTGATGCGGTCCAGCTCATCGGTGGCCGCACGCATGGCCTCCGCGACCAGGTCCAGGGGCGCCTGCTGATCGAGGCCGCGGGCGGCCACATCGACCTCGCGCGCCGCACGGACCAGGGCGTCGCGATGGCGCACGTGGAGCTCGCGCCCGACGCCCCCATGCCCCTCTCCGGCCCCTGCGCCAAGGCCGAGGGCGCTGGCCACGAGGGCGGCCAGCTCGTCGACGCCGGCACCTGTGCGCGCGGACACGGACACCGAACCGAGGGCATGCGCGGCGTCGGGCACGGGAGGCCGCACTGCGCCCGGCAGATCGACCTTGTTCCAGATGAGGAGCACGGACGCCCCGCTTCCATCCTGGATGCGCCGCCAGGGTTCCGCCCCAACGTGGTCCACCCCGGATGTGGCATCGACGACCCACAACCAGAGATCGGCTGCCCGCGTCTCGCGCGCTGTGACATCTTGCGCGGCGTGCTCCAGGTCCCGCGCGCCACCGGTACCGCCGCTGACCTCGACCAGGCCTGCGGTATCGAGCAAACGGCACTGGACACCGGCGACGGTCCAGAAAGCAGCCTTGGCATCGCGCGTCGTGCCCGCCGCGCCACTGACGAGCGCCCGATCCATGGCCTTCTCGCTGGAGACGAGTCGGTTAAAAAGCGAGCTCTTGCCCGCATTCGGAGCTCCCACGAGCGCCAGACGAGGTTGCCCCTCGTGGATGGTGCGACGTTCTTCGAACGCCAGCGCCTCGTCCAGGCCAATGCGTACCTCGGCTAGTGCTTGCGCCAGCTCCGCCGTGGGCACGTGGCCCGTGTCCGACTCGTCGAAATCCAGACTGGCCTCGCACAGGGCGCGCAGGGCATCGAGCGAATCCCTCAGCTGGTCCATCCGTTCGCCGAGCCCGCCGAACAGGAGCGCGGTCGCCGCGCGCTGCTGCTCCTCGTTGCGGGCCGAGACGAGTGCAAGCACGCCCTCCGCGCGGGTCAGGTCGATGCGACCGTTCAGGAAAGCGCGGCGCGTGAACTCGCCCGGCTGCGCAGCCTCCGCGCCCAGGTCGAGCACGCGCCGCAGGGCGCGGTCGAGAAGCAGCGGCGCTCCCGGCAGGTGCAGCTCGGCCACATCCTCGCGGGTGAACGAGTGCGGCGCCGGCATCCAGAGCACCAGCGCCGGTTGTTCACCGATGCCGTCATCGAAACGCGCGGCCCGTGCCGAGCGTTTCGCGACCGCGAGCGGGCCCGCGTCCGTCCAGCAACTCGCGGCCAGGATGCGCGCCGTGGCGGGACCTGAGATCCGAATCACGCCGCGGCGCGCCGCCCCGGGGGGCGACGAGATGGCTGCGATGGTGGTTTCCGCGTGCAAGGCCCTGGGGGGGGTGTCCGCGAATCAGCCCTTCGGAGTCTTCTTGCGCTTGCCGCCGGAGTTGCCGGAGCCGCCCTGGGATCTGCGCTTCGCTTCCTGCTGCTTCTGCGCCTTTTCCTGCAACTCGGCCAGGCGCGTCATGAAACCTGACTTCTTCTTCGGCTGCTCCGACGTATCCAGGGGCCAGGTCTTCTTGATGACAGTCTGCTCCAGGATTCCCATCGTCGACTGGGTGATCATGTAGAGCGAAAGACCAGCCGCGTAGTTGTAGAGGAAGAAGCCGAACATGACCGGCATCCACATCATCATCTTCTGCATGCGCTGTGCCTGCTCGTCAGTCGGCTTGGGCATCACGCGCTGCTGAAGCACCCAGAGCACGACCATGATCGGCGGCAGAACATTCAACCACTCGATCGTGCCGATGAAGGGCAAGTGCGTGTTCAGGTCGATGCGCATCAGGTGGTCGGGCTTCGACAGGTCCTCGATCCAGCCCAGGAACGGTGCCTGGCGCAGGTCGAAACTGGCCCGCAGCATCTGGAACAGGCCGAAGAAGACCGGGATCTGCAAGAACACCGGCAGGCAACCACTCAGGGGCGGGAAGGCACCCTCCTCCTGCATGATGCGCGCCTGCTCCTGGCGGATCTTCTGGGCGTTGCCCTCGTACTTCTTCTTGATCTCGTCGATCTTCGGCTGAACGCGCTTCATCTTCGTCTGATGACGCGCCATGGCCGTTTGCGAGCGGCGGTTCAGGGGAAACAGGACGGCGCGCACCGACAGGGTGAGCAGGATGATCGAGATGCCCCAGTTCCCCGTCAGGCCCTGAAAGAAGCCCAGAACGGCCAGCAGGATCGATGCGATGGCCGTGAAGAAACCCAGGTCCTCGCGCGAGAGGCTCGCGAACGAGGCATGCGTGGCCGCCATCACGGCGCGATCCTTGGGACCGGCGTAGAGCGAGTAGGCGTACACCGACGTCCGGCCCGGCTCGGGAATGCGCATGCGCACGTCGAGCTCCGTGATGATCTGACGGTTGCCAGCGTTCTCGGTGCCCGGGTTCTCGGCCACGTATTCCGCATCGAAGATGCGTTTCCAGGACGCACCCAGTAGCGTCGCCTGGGTGGTCTCGTCGAGTGCGTAGAAGAGCAACGCGAAGTACTTGCTGTGCACGCCGCCAAAGGCGAGATCACCCGTGCCCGCGAGATCACCGTGCAGCTCGCGCGCACGCTCGTTCTTGCGCTCGGCGTTGACGCGCACCTCGCCACCGGAATCCCACGCGGCGATGGCCTGCGGCTCGATGTAGAACTTGTCCGCAGTCTCGGGCGGGACGCAACTGGCGGGCACGAACACGAATTGCGCCGGGCCGGTGAACGCCTCGTTGTCGTTGCGCAGCTCGATGTCGACCGTCAGCTCGTAGGAACCCGGACGCACTTCGATCGTCTTGACAAACGTCACGCCCGTGCCGGGAGCGTAGGTAAAGCGGACACCGGTGGTGGCCCCGCGGTCCTCCAGCACCTCGTGCTGCCAGTAGACCTGGTCGAGCGGCTCGCGAACCAGGCGCTCACTGGACTTGCTCGCACGCAGCAGCAGGGAGCCCGTACGTCCGCGCCCCGTCTCCAGGTCGACCAGAAGCTGGGTCCAGTGCTCGCGATCGCCGCGCTCCTGGTCCGTGAGGTCGGGCGAATCCCAATAGCCGTCGAGGCGCAACTCGTCGAGTCGCGCGCCGCGGTTGGAGAAACGGGCCCAGTAATGGCCGGGCTCTCCAGCTCGTCCGAGCTCGAGCCAGTCGGACCACTCGCCCTCGGCCTCGAGCGTGCCTTCGAGGGGTGCGAGCGCATCCCGAGTCGATGGCCTGAGGCCCGCTTCGTCAGCTGGCGACCCGGCATCCGTCGGCGACTCTGACAGCTCACCCCTGGCCGACGTGGCCGGATTGGAGGCCGGCGTCGGCGCGGGCTCCGGGGGCGGATTCAGTTGCCCCCAGGCCAGGAGGATCAGAAACGACAGGAACAGGGCCAGCGGGAGTCGCTTTTCCAAGGTCGGTGGAGTTCTCTCTGGATCCGCGAGGGATCAGCGGCCGACGGCGAGTCGGTCAGCAAGGTAGTCGGGAAGCTCAGGTACCGCGCGGATCGCCGCGGCGGCACTCTCGAAGTCGTAGGGCAGACGGATGAACGTGACGCGTTCACCATCGAAGGTAGCGTAGGACAGTCGGTTGTCGCCGTCGCGCGGCTGCCCGACGGACCCGACATTGATGATCGCGCGGTTGCGCGCGAGCCCGGTCAGTTCACGGACGATCTCGCCCTCGCCGTCCGTACCCGTGTCCAGGGCGCTACCGCGGCCGCCGGGCAAGAACAGACGTCCGTCCTCGCGATACACGGCTGGCACGTGGCTATGGCCAACGAAGCACACGTCGCGCTCCATGACCTGAAAATTGGCCGTCATCTTGGCCGCATCGCGAATGTCGCGCGGCAACATGTACTCGCGCACGGGATCGCGCGGCGAACCATGCGCGAACATCGTCCGATCGTCGCAACGCATCGGCTTCAGGCCGTCGATGAAGTCCCAGTAGGCGTAACCGCGCTCGCGATCCGGATCGCTGCGGATCTCGTCGCGCGTCCACTCGATGGCGGCGCGCGCCTTGGGATTGAAGTCCTCGGCCGAGTTCAGCAGGGCATCCTCGTGGTTGCCTTGCAGACAGATGCCGTCGACCAGGGCCATGTCGTCGCGCTCGGTATCCACGGCACCGGGCACGCACAGATCCATCACTATCGACAGGCACTGGCGCGGACGGGCGCCGTAGCCCACCACGTCTCCCAGACAGACGAAGCGCTCGACGCCACGGGCACGCGCATCCGCAATGGCCACATCCAGCGCTGGAGTGTTGGCGTGCAGGTCCGCCAGGATGGCCGTCAAGGGGTAGGGAGTCACGGGAGTGGTCAGGGTCAGGCGGCGAGCTGGTTGGCAGCGACCATCCAGGGCCGCGTGTTGGCCGGAAGATTATCTCGGCGACCCCGGCGGGCGGCAAGGGCCGAGCGCCACATCAGTTGGATGTGTTCGACTTGGAGCTGACTCGCTTCGGTGTTGCTGAGGGGCACAGCCAGGCTGCCCCCGAAGGCGGAGCACCTATCTCACGGTGGGATCTTCGGGATCCGGGGTCGCCGCCACGAGCACCGAGAAGGCCAGCACGCAGCCCAGGACCCCGGCCACGGCACCCTCAGTGGACGTCAGCGCCCCCAGAACCGGGAGCCCGCCCACCGCAGCGAGCGTCAGGGCCACCATGGGTCCGGGCCAGTCGGCGGCCATCAGGCGATGGGCCAGGTGGCTGCGGTCCCCCTGCCATGGGGCCCGCCCGCGCGCCAGGCGCAAGCGACTGAGCCGGGCCAGGTCGAGGACGGGCAGAACCAGCACAGGCCACGCGGCGGGCACGGCCGCGATGCAGACCCCCAGGAGATGGCTACCGGAATCTCCCAGGTACGCCAGTGGGACCCGGGCCCCGGCCGCACGGCGCCATCCGAGCAGATTGAACGGGAGAAACCCCAGCAGGGCGCCGCGCACGACCGCCACCGGGAAGAGCCCGACCAGGGCCAGGGACGTCGCGGCTCCGTCGGCGTTGTCGAAGGTGTTGATCGCGTTCTGGGCCACGAGGGCCACCACGAACACCAGTCCGCGGGCGCCGGGCTGCATCGGAACGGCCAGCGCAGGGTCGAGCGCGAGCGCGCTGGCGACCAGTACCTGCCCCCCGAACTTCACCCGTGCCGAGAGCCCCTCGCGACGCAGATCGTCGATCAAGCCCAGGGTGAAGGCCGCGGCCAGTGCCAGCCACGGCCAGGCCATCGGGTCGCCCGGCCGCTCGACCGCGCCCGCATCGAGCGCGATGTTTGCGGCCACGACGAATCCGAGCAACAGGGCTGCTCCGCCGACGAGCGGGACGGGCACGGTGCGGGGTTTGCGGGCGACCTGCTCGCCGCCACGGTGGTCGATCCAACCGTGGCGCAGGGCCACCCGGCTCCCCATTAAGGTGGCCAGAGCCGCGACCAGGGCCGCGACACAGGCAGCGCTTGCATCGGGCCAATTCCCCATCAGCGGTCCTGATAGAGGCCGTGCGAGCGAATGTACTGTTCCACGCCCGGAGGAAGATCCTGGCTCGCGGGAGCGTCTCCGGCGAAGGTCGCGCGCAGATCCGTCGAGCGCCCCGACACGTTCGGGAGCTCGAGCAGACCGCGCTCGAGGGCGGCGCGCCATGCGACCGGACGCCCTTCGAGCAATCGGTCCAGGTCCGGAAGCGGCGCTCCGGCGCGCGGGATGAGAACGGGCTGCACGCGCTCCAGCAACTCGTCGGCGCGCTGCCAGTCGAGCAGTCCCTCCAGGTTGTCCAGCCCCAGGATCAGAAACAGACTCGCCCGCGCGGGCTCGCCCACGTACTCCGCTAGCTCGCGCACCGTGTCGATGGTGTAGGACGGCCCGCTGCGATGGAGCTCCAGGTCACAGGCGCTCCAGGTCGGCTCGCCGGCGATGGCGAGCTCCACGAGCGCGAGTCGATCGGGACCCGGTGCCAGGCGTCGGTCGGGCTTGTGGGGTGGATGGGCCGCGGGCACGAAGATCACCCGGTCCAGATCGAAAGCGGCCTGGGCCGTCCGTGCAGCGTGCAGGTGACCCCGGTGGATCGGGTCAAAGGACCCTCCCAGCAATCCCAGGCGCCGCCCACTCACGACAGGACCGCCAGATGGCCTTGCCAGGAGCGGTTACCTGGTCCCGCAGGCGGGTAGTGTCGGTGATCGGCGCGAGGCCGGGTTTCGGGAAGCGAAGGGCTCATGGTCGTCGCAATTCTCGGCCCAGACTGGACTTCAGTCCACCCGCGGGCGATCATTTTGCCCCCGAGCGGTACGGCAACTCGTGCCCTACCCCCCAGCCCCCACCCAAGATCGACCCATGAAGCGCGCCCTAAGCACCGCGACCCTCTTCCTTGCGCTCCTTTCGAGCTGTGCCAGCAAGGGCATCAACCAGCACTGGGAAGCTGAGTCGACCGTCCCGCGCGTGAGCCGTTTCTTCCTTGGCTACAACGCCGAGCGTGACGGCGAGTACCTCGATTTCGCGTGGCACCGCAGGCAGAACGTTCAGAAGACCATGATGCGGCACTTCATGAACATCAACTCGGACAACCCGAACCACGTGACCCGGCCGCAGAGCAAGACGCGCCCGATCATCTTTGATCCGGCGGCCCTGCTCTACCCGGGCGGAGTGAGTCAGCTGTTGCGCCCCGTCGTTGCGATCGGCGAGCCGATACAGGTGATCACCTCGACGCTGGTCCACGAGATCATCGCCCCGCCCCTGGCGGGCATGGTCACGGGCCTCGCGAGCATCCTGCCCAAGCGCAACTCGGAAGACTCGGTCGAGATGGCCGAGCTGGAAGTGGTCGGAGAGTAGAGCCTCCCACGCTCCCACCCAGGTAGGGCCGCTCCTACCAACCAAAAACGTTCAGTGCTTCGGCCACGCTAGCTTGCGTGGCCGAAAGCCATTTGATGGGGAACTTTCGGTACCAGGTGTCCTGGCGTCGGGCGAAACGGCGCGTCCGCTGGGCGATGCGCTCCTCCGTTTCGGCGCGCGTGCTCTCCCCGTCGGCCCACGCGAGCACCTCCGCGTAGCCCAGCGCCTGGGCGGCGCTCTGGCCCAGCCCATCACCGGCGCGAATTCGAGTGGCTTCCTCGCGCCAGCCCGCATCGAGCATCTGGCCACAGCGCGCATTGATGCGCGCATCGAGCGCCTCGCGCTCGATGCGCAAGCCCACGAGCCTGGCGCTCGACTCGCGCGCGGACGGCTGGCCCCATTGCTTCTGCCAGTCCGAGAGCGAACGGCCCGTCTGCTGCTGCACCTCGAGCGCGCGCACAAGACGCTTGCGGTCATTCATGTGGATGCGCTGAGCAGAGGTTGGATCGATCCGCGCCAGCTCGGCGTGCAACGCTTCAGGCCCCTGCTCGTCAAAGCGCAGCTCGAGCGCCGCGCGCAGTTCCGGGTCCACCTCCGGGCCATCGAAAAGGCCGCGCAGCAACGCGGCCAGATAGAAACCCGTCCCGCCCACGAACAAGGCTCGCTTGCCGCGCCTGAGCACGTCGTCGAGCACGACGCAGGCCTCGGTCAGGTAACGCTGGACGTCGTAGCGCTCGTGGGGCTGCACCAGGTCGATCATGTGGTGGACAATGCGCGAGCGCTCGTCCGAGCTCGGCTTGGCGGTCCCGACGTCCATCCCGCGGTACACCAGCATCGAATCCAGGGACAGGATCTCGGCTCCGGCAGCCTCGGCCACCTCGAGCGCGAAGGCGGTCTTGCCCGCCGCGGTGGGACCGATCAGGCAGCACAGCGGGGCGCGCTCGAACGCATCGTTGGGTAGAGCCGGCATCGGTTGGGTCGCACGCGGGTGCGGGGCTCGCGGATTGTAGAGATGCCGGATCCAAAAGACCGCTTTTTGAGGTACCTCCGGCACAGGAAAGGCCCTGTCCCACGTACATGCTGTGCCGCACCACCATTACCAGTGGCGCCATGCCGCGCCGAACCGTAGAACGCTGCCATGCAACCCGCGATGCTCCTGACCCACCTCGCCGTGCTCATGACGGCCGCGCTCGCCTCGATTCCCACGCAGGATGGCCAGGTCCCGCCCGGCAAGCTGCCGCCTCCGCCGAGCGGCCTCGAGCCGGCGCCGCGACTGATCGCCAGCGACGGCGAGACGGTCGAACCGGGCCGTATCCCCGCAGACGCGAGCCAGGGCGCGCGCAAGCTGTGGCAGAAGATCGTGGATGCCACCGGCGGCCCGACCAGCGAGTCCCTGACCGGGTTCGACCTGCGCTTCGACGTGGATGTACGCACCGAGAGCAGCATGAACAGCCTCGGTATCGCACGCTACCGCTTCTGGTCCAGCACGGGCTACATCCGGAGCGAGTGGAGCAAGTCCGGGCGTATCCAGCTGCGCGGCCCGCTCGGTGACTGGCTGATCGACAAGGAGCACAAGACGGAGCTCATCGGACGCGAGAACGTCCAGAGCCGTCGCGAGCTCAGCCAGTGGGCGGCCATCGCGCGCAACTTTCTGGCCATCGCCACCCCGGCGACCATGCGCGTCGTCGAACTGAGCGAGGTGACCGAACTCGAGATCGCCTTCCCGACCGGCGCCCTGGCCGAACAGGCCGGCAAGCTAGCCTGGCTGGCGGTTCGCAGCCCCGACTTCCAGCTCGCCGAGACCGGCGAGCAGCAGCAAGGCATCGTCTACCGCGCCTACCTGGGACAGAACCCCGAAACCGGTGCGGTCGAGCTGGCCGTCCTGCAGGAAGACCAGGCGCGCAGACCCGTCGCCGAGTCGACCCTGCTGGTGGAGATCCGCGCCTGGTCCTCGATCGGAGAGCGGCGCATCCCGCAACATCTGCTCGTCTACCGAACGCACCGCGAGGGCATCCGCTGGACCTTCGATGACCGCCCCGGCGCGGACCTCTTCCTCAAGAAGAACGGTGCACTGAACCCGCGCTTCCAGGGCGAGGACTTCCTGCCCTGAGTCGCACCGGACCGGCGCCGACGCTCAGCGTCGATGGAACGCCTTCTCCAGGTCGGAGAGGTCGAACTTGACCCGTGTGGGCCGCGCGTGCGGACACGTTTGATCGGTCTCGAGCTCGCGCGCGCGCGTCAACAGAACGCGGATCTCGTCCTCGGTCAATGCGTCCCCCGCCATGATCGAACTGCGACAGGCGGCGCTGTGCAACAGCTCCTCCAGCACGTCCTCGGCCGCCGGAGTCTTGCCTGTGCGGCGAATGACCTCGACCACATCTCGCACGAGCCCCTCGATATCGGGGTTGCGCAGGCGGGCGGGAAGTCCGTGCACCGCGACCGTCGTCTCGCCAAACACGGCGACGTCCACGCCGATCTGCTTCAACGAGTCGAGATGGTCGGAGACGAGCGCCACGTCAGCGCGGGAGAGCTCGATCAGCTCCGGGACGAGGCGCTGCTGGACCTCGACGGCGCCCGCACGCACCTCGCATAGCAAGCCTTCGTAGGTCACGCGCTCGTGCAAGGCGTGCTGATCGATGATCTCGAAGCCCTGCGGCAGGGCGCGCACGATATAGGTCCGATCGATCTGCAAGAACGGGCCGCGCAGCTGATCGACCTCGGCCCAGTCCGTCGCCGCCGAGGCTGCCCCCACGCCCGCGCCAGGGGAACCGCTGTCGGCCGCTCTCGGACCCTGGGTCGGGACAACGTAGGCGTCTCCCTCGACGTTACGCACCTGGAAGGGCTCACTGGTCCGCCGTGCGGCGCCCACCATCGGACCCGGATTGGGGAGCACGCCCTGGCCGGGCGCATCGCCCGGACGCACGGTGCGACGCTCCATGGTACGGATCATCGACTCCCCGGGCGTCGACATGTCGGTCTTCGCGACAGCCTCTCGCAGGGCGGTCACCAGGAACCCAAACAGCGCGCGCTGTTCTCGGAAGCGCACCTCGGACTTCGCCGGATGTACATTTACGTCGACCACCGCGGGATCGACAGACAGCTGCAGGAAGGCGACGGGCTGCCGGCCCTCGACCAGGAAGCCCCGATAGCCCTCCTTCAAGACGCGCGTGAGAACCTTGTCGCGCAGGGAGCGGCCGTTCAGGAACCACATCTGACGCGAGGTGTCGCGCCGCGAGAAACGCGGCGGCGCTACGTAGCCAAAGAGGCGCGTACTCCCGCTCGAGGCCTCGACCACCATCAAGGAATCCGCAAGCTCGGACCCGAACGTGCGCCGGATGCGACCGAGCAGATCCATGTCCGCAGTCACGTCGTACAGCCGTTTCCCAGCGTGCGTCGCCCCGAAGCCGACGCCCACGTGAGCCAGCGCCGCGCGCTGCACCATGTCGAGGCAACGCCCGAGCTCCGTCGACGTGCGCTTCAGAAAGCGCCGCCGTGCGGGCGTGTTGAAGAACAGATCACGCACCGTCACCAGTGTGCCGTGTGCCCCACCCGCCTCATGGATCTCCGACAACCGACCACCCTCGTTGTCGATCTGCAGCCCAAGGTCCGACTCCGGCTCGCGCGAGAAGACACTACAGCGCGCAATCGAGCCCATCGAAGCGAGCGCCTCACCACGAAATCCAAGACTCGCGATGTGCTCAAGATCATCGGGCGTACGCAGCTTGCTGGTCGCATGCGGCTCGAAGCAAAGCGCCAGGTCCTCACGCCCCATCCCGATGCCGTTGTCCTGCACCCGAATCGAACGCATGCCTCCGTCGTCCAGATCCACGTCGATCTGAGTCGCGCCCGCATCCAGAGCATTGTCGAGTAGCTCCTTGACCACCGACGCCGGCCGCTCGATCACCTCACCCGCGGCAATCTGGTTGCGGACAACCTCGGGGAGCAGTGCGATGCGCTGTACAGAAGCAGACGATTTCATGGGTGTGACCTCGGTGAACGGAGAGGTCAGGCTCGGCGACGGAAGGGCATCTGTCAAACAGGTCGGGGGGGATTGTTGTCAGGGAGGGGGATTGGGGGTTGGGGTTGGGGCGATATCAGGGGTTGGGGTACGGTTCCCTCGGCTTCGGGCTCTGGAGCAAAACGGGGGGACGCCCCACCTTGCCCCGGCACCGCCACCGACGGGGCCCCAAAGGGCCTAACCCCACCCTGGCGGGGACGGGGCCAG
>JBLHKW010000027.1:0-39651 GCA_047618565.1 Planctomycetota bacterium | reverse complement strand
ACGCGGACCACGGCGACGCGGACCACGGCGACGCGGACCACGGCCACGACGGGGAGGATGCTGCCGCGCATACCGAGGACTCCGACGCCGATCACGGGCACGAGCATGCGGAGGATCCGCTCGGCACCTTCAAGGTCGGCGATCTGGACGTGGAGTTCACCCAGGGACATGGTGGGGTCGTCGCCGGCAAGGAAGGGCACCTGGTCGTCAAGCTGCCCTACTCGGACCAGGGGGCGACGGTCGTGCGTGCCTGGATCGGTACGCAGGATCGCACCCTGTCTTATGTCGGCAAGGGTGAATACGCCCCTTCGCACGGTGACTACGACATCCACGCAACCGCTCCCGACCCGTTGCCGGAGGGGAGCATGTGGTGGATCGAGATCGAGAAGCCTGACGGCAGCAAGACGGTCGGCTCGGCGAAGCCGCTCTTCGAGTAAAGCGGCGCGCGAGGGCGCTGCGGCGCGCTTTCGATGCCAATAGACCCCGTTTCAGCGCTCCGGACTGTCGGTCATGCGAGTGGCCCACCCTTCCCTACTAACAGACTACCTCACCGATGAACACGAAACGCTCCAGCCGAAGCCGCCTCCGAGTCCTCTCTCTCGTCGCCGGATCGCTCACGCTCGGCGGGTGTGCGTCGACCTTGACGGACCACCTCAAGACCGACGGCCCCGGTGCTCAGATCTTCGAGGGCATGGGCGCACACCAGCGGACGATGACCACGGATTCTCCCGAGGCGCAGGAGTACTTCGGTCAGGGCGTGGCATGGATGTACGCCTTCAACCACGACGAGGCGATCCGATCCTTCGCGGGCGCGGCCAAGCTGGACCCCGAGAGCGCCATGGCGTGGTGGGGGATCGCTCTGTGTGAAGGTCCGAACTACAACGACGCGGTGATGACGGAGGAGCGTTCGGCGGCAGCGTGGGGCGCGTTGCAGGAGGCGCGCGCGCGCATCGACAACACGACACCCCTCGAGCGGGCGTTGATCGAGGCGCTGACGGCACGTTACGCCGACCCGTGGCCCGAAGACCGCACTGAGCTCGAGCAGGCCTACGCGGACGCGATGGCGGAAGTCTGGGCCGAGTATCCGGACGACTCCGATGTGGGTGTCCTGTACGCGGAGGCGATGATGGTGCAGCGTCCGTGGATGCTCTACTCGATTGCCGGAGAGCCGGAGGGCGACACCCTGCACATCGTCGCTACCATCGAGCAGGTGATGGAGATGGACCCTGGCAACCCGGGCGCCGCTCACCTCTATATCCACGCGGTCGAGCCGAGCCTCGATCCGGGTCGTGCGACGGCAGCGGCGGACCGCTTGCGCGGGCAGATGCCGGGCGCTGGTCACCTGAACCACATGCCCTCCCATATCTACGTACAGGTCGGCGAGTGGGACAAGGCGGTCAAGCAGAACCTCGACGCGATGACGGTGGACGATCACTACCGGACGCTCTCGCCTGATCAGGGCCTGCAGCACATGTACATGGTCCACAACGCCCACATGCTGGCGTACTCGGCCATGATGGTCGGACGCGAAGCGGAGGCCATGGAGGCGGCGCGCGCCATGTGGAGCGACGTGCCGGAAGAGATGATGGCGGGCGTGGCGCCCTTCATCGACCTCTGGATGACCTCGGTTTACGACGTTCAGAAGCGTTTCGGGCGCTGGGACGCGATCCTGGCCGAGCCCGCGCCGCCCGAGTTCCTGCGCATCACGACCGCCGGATGGCACGCCCACCGGGCGGTCGCGTTCGCGGCCAAGCACGACTTCGAGGGCGCCGCACGCGAGCACGCCGAGTTCCGCCGCGTGAAGGACGCCATGCCGGCGGATGCCGTCTTCTATGGCGATCCGGTGCTGCGCATCCTCGAGGTCAGCGACCTCTTCATCGAGGGAGAGATCGCGCTGCAGAAGGATGAACTGGAGCGCGCGGCCGAGTTGCTCGAGAAGGCCGTCGATGTCGAGGTTTCCCTCGCGTACGGCGAGCCGCCCCAGTGGCTGCAGCCCACGCGCCACACCCTGGGCGCCGTGTACCTCAAGGCCGGGCGCTTCGAGGACGCCGAGCGCGTGTACCGCGCGGACCTGGCCAAGTGGCGCGGGAACGGGTGGTCACTCTACGGCATGAGCCGCGCGCTCGCGGGACAGGGCAAGACGGCCGAGGCCCAGGACTTTGAGCGTCAGCACAAGGTCGCGTGGGCCGAGGCAGACGAGCCGACCACGACCAGCTGCAAGTGCATCCCGGACGCGTGATCGGCCTGCGGGCGGTTCACGGCAACGTCTGCCACAGGAACGAGTAGGCCAGCGCCGACATGAAGGCGGCCTGCTTGTTGTCAGCAGCGCCGCCGTGGCCGCCCTCGATGTTCTCGTAGTAGAGGACGTCGTGGCCCTGCTCCAGCATGCGCGCCATCATCTTGCGTGCATGGCCGGGGTGGACGCGGTCGTCGCGGGTCGAGGTCGTGAAGAGCATCTTGGGATAGGCGCTGTCCGGATCCAGGTTGTGATAGGGGGAATAGCGGCGTAGCCACTCGGCCTCGACGGGGTCATCGGGGTCGCCGTACTCGCCCATCCACGACGCGCCCGCGAGCAGCAGGTGATAGCGCAGCATGTCGAGCAGGGGTACCTGGCAGACGACCGCGCGGAAGAGCTCCGGGTACATCGTGGTCATGTTGCCCATCAGCAGGCCGCCGTTACTGCCGCCCTGGATGCCCAGGTGGCGCGGCGACGTGATCTTGCGGTCGATCAGATCTCGGGCCACGGCGGCGAAGTCCTCGTAGCACTTGTTGCGGTTCGCTTTCAGGGCCGCCTGATGCCAGCTCGGACCGAACTCGCCGCCGCCACGGATGTTTGCGACCGCGAACGCTCCGCCGCGTTCGAGCCAGCTGGCGCCGATGGTGGCGCTGTAGTTGGGGGTCAGGGAGACCTCGAAGCCCCCGTAACCTGTCAACAGAGTCGGATTCTCGCCGTTGCGTTGGGCGCAGCCTGCCATGACCAGGAAGTAGGGCACCTCGGTGCCGTCCTCCGAGGTCGCACTGCATTGCTCGATGGCCAGGTCGGACGTGTCGAAGAACTCGGGCAGCGTCTTCAGCTTCGTCGCGCGGCCGTCACCGATGGTGCCCATCCACAAGCTCGTGGGTGTCAGGTAATCCGTGATGATCAGCCAGTAGTCGTCGCTGTCCTGGTCATCGACCGCCGTCGCGTGGATCGTGCCCAGCTCCGGCAGCCCGGGTAGCGGACGACGCTGCCAACCGTCATCTCCGTGGGTCAGCACCCAGATCCGGTTCTTCACGTTGTCGAGCACGTTCAGCAGCAAGTGGTTGCGTGTGCCCGAGAAGCCCGCCAGCGAGGTGCGTTCCGTGGGTTCGAAGAGCAGGTCAAAGTCGCGCGCTCCATCGAGGAAGGCATCGATGTGGATGGCCAGCAACGAGCCGGCGCTGTAGTCCGAACCACCGACGCTCCAGTCGTCGCGCAACTCGATGAACAGCCACTCGCGATGGGTGCTCGCCATCGCGCTGTCTTGCTTGTCGAGCTTGACCTGCACGCCGTCTCGCAACACGAACATCTCATTGGTGTAGAAGGTCACCGCGCGATAGACGAAGTCCCGTTCGAAGCCAGGGGTCTGGTCGCGGAAGCCCGTCACGGCCACGTCTTCGAGCTCGCCCTCGGCGACCAGCTGCGCTGACGACAGGGGCGTGCCGCGCTTCCACAGCTTGACCACACGTGGGTAGCCGGACTCGGTCAGGCTACCGTCACCGAAATCCGTGCCGACGAAGATCGAGTCGCGATCATGCCAGGAGACATCACTCTTGGCCTCGGGCAGCACGAAGCCGTCGGCGACGAACTGCTTCGTGGGCAGGTCGAACTCGCGCACGACCGTCGCGTCGGCACCGCCGCGCGACAGGGATAGCAGGCAACGGGTGCGGTCGGGCATGAGCCAGGATGAACCCTTCCAGACCCAGTTCTCGCCCTCCTCGGCGCCCAGTGCGTCCAGGTCGAGCACGGTCTCCCAGGTGGGGTCATCGCGCCTGTACTCATCGAGCGTGGTGCGTCGCCAGAGTCCGCGCGGATTCTCCGAATCCTGCCACAGGTTGTAGTAATACTCGGCACGCTTCGTGACATGCGGGATGCGCGCGGTGGAGTCGAGAATCGACAGGATGCGCGCCTGCAGTTCGCCGAATTCCTGGCCCTCCGACAGGGCCCGCTGGCTATCTGCATTGCGTGTTCGAACCCAGTCGAGAGATGGGTCCCCGAGTACGTCCTCGAGCCAGAGGTACGGATCATCCTGTGCGTGCTGCGTGGGCGCCCCGGTGGGTGCGTCGGGCGGTGCATCGGGCATGGTGTTGGATTGGCAGGCGGCGAGAATGGCGGCGGCGATGGGTAGCAGGCGGTGGTGCATGGGTGACTCCGGGCTGGCAACGATAGCGAGCAAGGTTATGGGCCTACAGAAGTGAATTGCCGCAGTTCCATGCCTACCATTCCGGGATGCGAACCGTGATAGCGACAACGCGCGTGGCCTGGCTGCTTATCGTCCTGTCCCTGGTTGCGGCGCCCGGCCGCGCACAGGAGACGGTCGACGCGCCGGCCGTACCGGAGACCCCACGATTCGACAGCCCGCGAGCCGTTCAACGGGCCTTTTTCGAGGCGATGCAGAAGGGCGACGGACGGCGCGCGACCGAGACCTTCCCGGATCGAGCGTTCGGTAGCCAATCGGAGGCCGAGGTCGCCGCGCACCGGCTCTACGAGGATGTCTTCCTGCGTACCCGGCGCATCTCCGTCGAGAAGGAGTTCGGCAGCGCGGACCTGGAAGGGATCAGCCTGTTCAAATTCGAGACCTGGCCTGCGGACGACGTGGACAACATCATCGAGCTGGTCTTTGAACGGGTCAGCGACGGTGGCTGGCGCTTTGGAGAGAGGACCCTGCGCTCGATCAGCGCCTGGGCTTCGCAGCTGGCCAGCGTGGGCCTGTCGGACGAGGTGCTCGAGGGGTTCTCGACCATGGAGCGCATCCGCTACCGCATCCGGAGCGGCCTGCCCGAAGCTCTCACGGCGCACGTCTTCCTGGTCGAAAACTGGCAATGGGCAGGTCTGCTGATGCTCGCGCTCGTGGCAGCCGTGGCGGACCGCGTGGCGCGCTTCCTTGCGGCGCTCGTGGCAACGCGCCTGACGCGCGGCGAGGGCGTGCGGCTGAACAAGGATGTCCTGCTCAGCTTTCAGCGCCCGGCCGGCATGTTTGCGGCCGTGGGCGTGTTCGAGTTCCTGCTGCCGATCATCGGCATCGACGCCGGCGTGCTCTCGGTCCTGCGTCTCGCCACCAGCGCCATCGCGGCCGTCGCAGGTGTCTGGGCCTTCTATCGCCTGGTCGACGTGCTGTGCGACTACCTGGCGGTCAAGGCCGCGCGCTCCGCCAGCAAGTTCGACGACATGCTGGTGCCGCTGCTGCGGCGCACCCTGAAGATCTTCGTCGTGGTGATCGGGATGGTGTTCGTGGCCTCGCGCATGTCCGAGGACCTGTGGGGCATCGTGGCAGGTCTCTCGCTCGGATCCCTGGCGATCGGCTTTGCGGCCAAGGACTCGGTCGAGAACCTCTTTGGCACCTTCACCGTGCTGATGGACAAACCCTTTCAGATCGGTGACTGGATCGTCTCCGGCGATATGGAAGGCACGGTCGAGGCGGTGGGCTTTCGAAGCACCCGCATCCGCACCTTCTACAACTCTGTCATCACGGTTCCCAATCGCGAGTTCATCGGCTCGCCCGTCGATAACATGGGCAAGCGCCGCTACAGGCGCATTCGCACCACCCTCGGTCTGACTTACGACACGCCGCCGGAGAAGATCGAGGCCTTCTGCGAAGGTGTGCGCGAGATCATTCGCCAGCACCCTTACACGCGCAAGGACTACTACCACGTCTACCTGAATGGCATGGGCGCGAGCTCCCTCGAGGTGCTGCTGTATACGTTCGTGGAGACCCCGGACTGGAGCACGGAGCTACGCGAGAAGCACCGTCTCTTCGCGGACATCTTGAGGCTGGCCGAACAGCTGGGCGTGGGCTTCGCCTTTCCAACCCAGACCCTGCACATGGCAAGGCCGGAGGATCTCGAACATCCGGATCGCCCGGCTTCCGACGAGGCGGGTGCCACGCACGGGCGAGATCTGGCTGCGGAGATTGTCGGTCAAAGCCTCGCGGCGAGCGGTGGTCGCGGATCGGTACCGGCGCCCGTCGAGATCCAGACCCTGTCGACGTTCAAGGATGGTGGCGAGTAGGGAATAGCGTGGGCCGCGTGGCCGGGGCTGGCCCTCACCTCAGCGTGCGCGTCGGGCGAACGCCCAGGTCGTTGAAGCGCAGGTCCTTGGGATAGGCCCCGCGCATTCCGGATCGGCTTCGAACGGCCGCGTTGCTGAAGCCGCCACCGCGGAAGATGCGCGCCTGTTCCTCGGGATCGACGCGCTCACCATTGTTCTCGGCAACCGGCTGACCGTAGGTGCCGCGTCGCTCGCGACACCATTCGCGCACATTGCCGTGCACGTCATGCAGGCCAAAGTGGTTGGCGGCCAGGGAACCGACGACCCCGTGCACGGGCCAGCCGTCGTCAAGCTCGGGCCAGTCGGCGATGTCGGACCAGGTGGCTCCGGCGCGGGTCGCCGCCCTGTCGGCCAGGTTGGCCGCCCCTACGAGCGAATCCCGCTCGGCGCCTGTCCACCATTCGGTGCTGGAGCCGGCGCGGGCGGTGTATTCCCACTGGGCTTCGGTAGGCAGTTCCAGGCCCATGCGTCCGAGCCAGAGAGAGCATTCCTCCCAGCTGACGTTCTCGACCGGATTCGCGAGGGTGATTTCACCGATGTTCGTCGGCGGTGTATCCGGGTTGTAGCGGCTGGGATTCCACCCGGCGATGCGTGACCACTGGCCCTGGGTCAGCTCGTTCTTGGAAATCAGGAAGGGCGAGAGGGAGACCGGATGGACGGGGCCTTCGCGCTCTTCGGCACTCGCCGCGTAGTTTGAGGCACCGGGATCGTCCCTCTGGGACCCCATCGTGAACGTGCCGCCCGGAACGAGAACGAGCACGACGCAGGTGTCCTCGTCGAGGCCAAGGAAACCGTCGCTCGCGCGGATCGGAATTTCGCCGCTCATGACGTGCCCGAACTCCCAGAGGCCGGACTCGGGGTCACGTCCGATCGGGAGCAGGCCCATCTGGGGCCGGATCACCAGGCCTCTGTACTCGGGGCAGTCCGCGATATCACGGATCGAGGCGATGGCCTGCTGCCATGCGCGTTGCGCCTCTGAGCCTTCCACGGTGCGTTGTTGCACTTCGCGCGCAAAACTCAAACGCCGCTCTACGCCCCAACCGGACCCAGGAGCGAGCCCACCGATGAGCCCAGATTCTTCGTGGGAAAAGGCCTCGATCTCCGCGACCAGCTTCGCCAGCTGGACGCGCCACCAGCGATCGTCATCGCTTGCGAAACGGAGCGGGCGCTCGTCGGCAATGAGCTCCCCCAGATCCTCGACCCCGTCTTCGAGGGCCTCGATGCGCAGGTCGCCGGCTTCACCGCTCTCGCTATCGATGGCGTTTTCGAGCTGAGCGACATAGGTTTCAAACCGAGGCCGATCGTCCGCGGTCACGAGCTCGAGCGTCGCGCGACTCGCGGCCAGGGCACGGTCGTCCCGACCGCATGCGAACAGTGCCCATGCCAGGCTGTCGCCGATCTCGGCGCGCTGCAGGTCGGACGTCGCGCGCACCAGCGCCAGGCGCGCAAGAGCCAGGCCCTCGGTCTCGCGTCCGAACTCGGTACGCTGGGAGTCGACGAGCGGCCAGGCCAGGCGATTGAGCTCCTCGGCGGTGCGTCGGCGCGACTCCGGGGGAAGCTCGAAGGGCTCCGGTAGCGTGCCGGTGCGCCGCACGGTACGGGCTCGCGTGCGCGCCTCCATTTCACCACGCATGGCCGCCAGCTCGGGGTACCGAGCGTGGTCATGATCCACGGTGGGGTCGGCGGGCAGGGCCCTTGAGCGCAGGGCCTCCAGCTGTTCGTAATGGCCACCGTGACCATCCTCGTCCGGGTGCAGCCCTCCGGCCAGACCTTCAGCGCGACTCAGCCACGCCTCGAATCCGACGACCATATCTGGCAGCGGCGGCCAGAGAGCTGCTGCCTCGGCGGTAAGGTCCTCGAGTTGCTGGAATGCGGAGAGCCGCAGGACGTTCGCGCGCTCGCGCCGAGCCTGCTCCGCATTCTGGTTGGCGGTCACTTCGTTGGCCTTGGCCTCGGCGGCGTTCTCGAGCGCGATCTGACGCTGTGCATCGGCTGCCCGACGCCCGCGTGCCTCGACGTAGACGATCGCCCCAAGACCACCGATCACCAGGAAGATCATGCTCAATAGCGCGGCTGCCAGGCTCTTGTTGCGCGTCACCCATTTCTTGAGTTCCGCAATGGCGCCCGTTTCGAAGGCCTGCACGACGCGGCCTTCCAGAAAGGCGCGCAGGTCCTCGGCCAGCTCCTGCATGTCGCGATATCGGTCCGTCAGGCTGCGCGCCATGGCCTTCTCGCAGATGGCAACCAGCTCGCGCGGTACGTCCGGACGCAGATCGAGGATCGGCGTCGGGGGCCCTTCGAGCAGATCGCGCAGGACCTGCAATCCGGTGCGCTCCTCGCCCTGCGGTACGTAGGGGACCTGACCCGAGAGCAACCGGTACAGCAAGGCGCCGACCGAGTAGATGTCGGCGCGTGCGTCCAGGTCTGCCACGCGCCCGCGCGCCTGCTGGGGCGACATGAAGGTCGGCGTTCCGATCACGTCCCCATCCATGGTGCGCATGGAGTCCCCGTCGGCGTCGTTCACCAGCTCACGGGCGTAGTCCAGGGTCAGCATCGTCGTGTCCGATGTCGCAGACTTCTTGGCTTTCCCTGTGGCGTCCACGATGTGTGCCAGACCCCAGTCCATGACGTACACCTCACCGAAGCGTCCGACCATCACGTTCGCGGGCTTGATGTCCCGGTGGATGACGCCCTTGTCGTGGGCGTAGGCAGTGGCCTCGCAGACCTTCAGAATCACGCCCAGCGCACGCGTCGTGCTCCAGTTCTCACCGTCGGTTTCGGCCAGCTCGAAGATCTCGGCCAGCTCGCGTCCCTTGACCAGCTGCATCGTGAAGTAGACGCGGCCTTCGGCGTCCACTCCCAGCTCGTGCACCGGGACGATGCCGGGGTGCTCGAGCTGGCCGCTGATCTGTGCCTCCTCGAGGAAGCGTGCGAGCAACAGCGGGTCGATCTCGTCGTGGCTGTCCTCGGCGGCGGCAGGTTTGCGTGAAAGGATGACCTTCTTGGCCAGAAAGCGCTGCAGGTCCGCGTCCCAGACCTTCTGGATGATTCCCATGGCCCCGCGTGCGATCTCGGAGACCGGGGCGTGCTTCTCTACCGCCGGACGCTGCCCCTCCAGACGTTTGACGAATGTCGCCGAGTCCAGGGCTGCGTCGTGGGCGCCGTCAGGCGTGGAAGCCTCGGGGTGCTCGTGTTCGGGGGGGATCATGCCTGGGGGCCAAAAAGGGCTACAAGTCTCGGAATCTGCGAACCCTATCTGCCCGTTTCCCGCTGTGACAGTATATTTGAACTTGAGCACCCTTCCCCGGGTAGGACTCTTGCGTCTCCATACTGGTTCCCCGATCCAGGCCCGCAGGACCTTTTGACTGAACCGGTGAGCCACGGTGCTTTTTCCCGAACCCCTGTATCAAGTTGACCATCGTGTACCAGCCCCTCGCATTAGCATTCTTAGCCCTGCCGCTCGTCGCGCCTTCACCCCAGGGCATGCCCCACCGGTCGCAGCTCGACGGAATCCAGCCGGCGGCCAGCACCCTGGACGTGCTCACGTTCCGGGCCCGGCCCGCGGGGACGATCGTCAGCGAGTTATTCGGCCGCTTCGGCGCTGGCCCGATTCTCATCAACGGCGTCAATCCGGACCTTGGTGCCCAGAACGCGGCGGTGATCTTCGACACCGCGAATCCGACCGGCGGTGATCCCGATCTCGGGACACCCAATGAGGATTTCGGCGGCCCGGGCGTCGGCGACGGTGGCTCCGCGAGTGGTGCCTACCCGAACACGCGTCGGCTTGGAAACGTCCTGATCGTCGCGGAGAACCTCACGGACGCTGACGGCGACGGGCTCGTCGACGATCCGGGCGACTCCGCCGACACCGGTACCGCTTTGACTCTCGACTTTTCGGCGATCGGTGGCGCCACCCTGGAGCGCATGACGATCCTGGATATGGAGTCGATCTCCATGCCCGCGGTGGTCGAGATGATCGGGCCCGCCGGCGAGCTGCTCGCATCCCAGATCCTGCCCATCGTTGGGGACAACGGCGTTGCACAGGTTGACCTGGGCCACGTCCCCAACGTGATGCTTCTGCACATCACCCTGGGCGGCTCGGCTGCCATCGACAACATCGTGTTCGAGCCCTACCAGGGCAGCACGCTCACCGGTCGCGTCTGGAATGACGACGACGAGGATGGACTGCAAGGGCCGGACGAGTCAGGTCTGCCGGGCGTCGAGGTCATCCTCGCCAGCACGGGTCTCGGGCCGGTCGCCTTCTCGACGACGGACGCGAACGGAATCTACACCTTCAGCTCCATCGCCGTGGGTAGCTACCAGCTCAGCGTGTCGGAAGGTTCACTGCCCGTGGGCGCTTTCCAGACTCCCTGCGACGTGGGCAACGACGACACGATCGACAACGACTGCAGCCCTGCGTCCATCGACGTGGAGTTCACGTCCAACACCATCACGACCGACTTCGGCTTCGCGGCGCCGCCGGAATGCGCGGGCACGATCGGCGACCTCGTATTCTGGG
The DNA here is from genome assembly GCA_047618565.1 of Planctomycetota bacterium. Lineage (GTDB taxonomy): Bacteria > Planctomycetota > UBA1135 > UBA1135 > JBLHKW01. The sequence continues at coordinate 28,846 of JBLHKW010000027.1, read as the reverse complement.
ACGTCAACGGCAACAACATCCAGGACCTGGATGACGTCGGCATCCCCGACGCGACCGTGATGCTCTACGACGAGCCCAGCGGTAACCTGCTCGACATCCAGATCACCGACGAGAACGGCAACTACCAGTTCGGCGGACTCTGCGAGGGTATCTACGCCGTCGCGGTCGATATCACCACCTTCGTGGGACCGGCCGGTGGCCGCCCGCCGCTCGGACCCTCGATCTGTGACGTCGGCGACGACGGCTCGGTCGACAGCGAGTGCGGCCCCGAGTGCGTGGTCATCTTCGAGATGGACACCGTGACCGGGGACCTGGTGAACGACACCATCGACTGGGGCTTCACCGAGTGCGGTGACTGCAGCGGTCGCATGAATGCCCTCTCCCTGCGCTACAACGGCCCGGGCCCGGTCTTCATCGAGATCGTCCAGCACCAGGGTGCGACGGTCTTCGCCGACGTGGTCGAGACCGGCGACATCCTGAGCTTCTTCGGCCAGGACAACCAGGGCACCCTCGGCAGCCGCATCAACATCTTCGTCGACGGTATCCCGGCCACCGAGATCCACACGAGTTGTTCCGAGGCCCTGTTCATCGGTCTGGCCTTCGACGACTTCGAGATCGTCACCGGCAGCAGCCGAAACGCCGGCGCCCTGTGCGCTCCCGGCGAGTTCCCCTGAGATCCGACTTGCCCCTCAGGGCACCCTCACCGCGGCGCGCTTCAACGCGCCCGCGGTGACCACGATCTCTCCGCTCCAAACTCGGCCATCGGTCGTCGTGACCCTGGCCGAGTACTCACCCCGGGGCAGCCCCGAGAACTCGATCGCGCCGGATCCATCCGTGCGCAAGCTCGAAGCGCTGGCCTGCACCCGCCCATCAGCCAACCACTCAGCGACCCCCGCCTCGAACTCGACGGACCACAGCTCGACCCGCGCGCCCACCAGCGCCTCCCCAGCAGACCCGGTCACCTTCACCTCCAGGTCCCCGAGCCCCCGCACCTGGACCTCATGCACGGTCGACGCATCCGGCATCAACACCGACGTGGTCGGCCAGTACCGCAGACTGGACGAGCTCACAATAAACTCGGTCCGATTAAGGCGAGGCCACTCAACACGACCGTTGGAGTCAGAGTGTTGGAGCGCCCCGATGTCGACCGGGTGCCCGGCGACGGTGAGCCTGGCCTGGATGCCCGCCGCAGCTTGAGTGCCGTCGACGTAGCGGATGTGTAGGGACGTAGAGGGGTGGAACTCGAGGAGTGCATCTTCCGAGGCGTCGCCCGGAGGCCCGAGGTCGATGCCTCCCGCGGTACCCCGTTCGGCTTCGAAGATAACCGCCCGATCAAATCTACCGTCAATGCCTCCAACGGTGATCCTCCCGCTGGCGTTCGTCGTAGCCATCAGCCTCCCGATGCCTCCGGATTCGGAGTAGAAATCAACGCTTATCGAGGGGACCGGTGCCCCGTTCATGTCCACAACGCGGAACCTCTTTACCTCAGACGCAAGCTCAAGACGGTGCTCGACAACGGTACGTCCAGCGAAGTCAACCACCTCGGTTGCGTGGATTTGAGAGCGTCCGTTCGCAATCATCGTCAATGAGGCAGACTCGCATGGCAAGTTCTCAAAGACGGCGCGACCGTCACTCTCGACCGCTAGGCTTCGGTCGATTGAGAACCCGTCGACGGAACACGAAAGCACGACCCAGGCGTCCGGGGGCAGGGCACCAGTTTCGGCAGGAACAACCTCGACCTCGAGGGTGCGATCACCGTACAGCGGGAGCTGGAAATCCCAGGCGGCTCCGGGCGCGAGCACTAGTCGGACCTGTTGTTCGTTTCCACTGGGTGAGCGAATTCTCAGGATATAGTGTCCCGGGTCGATGCCATCCAAGCGGACGATGCCCTCGGGCGAGAAGGATGTGGGCATGACCTGTGCGGCGGCGCACTCCACGGTCACTTGGCTCGGATCCACAGACCTCGACAGCTGCAATCGTAGGACGAGGGGCTGGGAGCGTCTCAAGTAGATGATGCCGAGGTTTGATTCAATGCCGGCCTGACCAGCACACGTGGCCCATTCAACGGCATAGCCCTCGGCGGTTACACTTATCCATTGAAGCGTTGTCGAAAGGCCTTCGATGGTGAACGCGCCAGCGGCGTCGGTCGTTGTCGGGTCTCCCCACGCCTGGAATGGTCGTCTGGCGCCCGTAGTGAACAGTTCGACGTTCGCGCCCACAACGGGGGTGAGGCTGTCAAGGTCTAGCACTAGGCCGCGACCGTCGAGCGAATCTACGAGCTCCAGTACTACCTCGGCTGGCCGCGCTACCGTTACGCGCGTGCTGATAGGTGCTGTGGGAGCAAGAGTCTTGCTGGCAGCCATTAACTTGACGTCGCCGATCGCTACGTCAAGTATTTCGAAGGACCCGTCCGGGCGATCTCGGAATGAGACGACTTGTTCGCGGTCGCTCGCCAACGAGGGCCAGAAGATCACATCAAAGTCTGTGACCGGTTGACCGTTCATCTCACAGACGCCTTGAATCATGCCAGAGCGGTCCAGCTGGATCTCCCAGACGACCGGATCACTCTCGGGGACTAGCATTGGGCCACCCTTCGCGGTTGCGTAGCCCGGTGCCGAGACTTCGTAGTTCACCGGACCCGGTCGGCAGCCACCGACCCAGATGTACTCGTCGCCGCGGGGCGTCATTTTGGTGGACTCGGACACTCCCGCGTCGTCCCAATGAATCTCGACCAATGCGGTCGGCAATAGCGCTCTATCATCGCCGTAAACCTGGAACCATAGTCCGGCGCCCTTCTCACCGACTAGGTCAACCTTGACGTGTTGACCCGGCAGCGGAGTGTCCACCCACACCTTCTTCGGAACGACCCATCCACCATCTAGACTGAACCAATATCGAGTGCTCCCCATGAGAGGAAGCCGTATTGGGCCCCAGCTGCCACTCATCGGGGCATCGATGGCGCCGACCTCCACCCCATCGTCACCTCCGTAGCGGACCGTAAGCGTGACACCCTCGTCATCGATTGAGTCGTCGAGAAAGACCTGGCCTGACGCTCGGAATTCCGAGTGAAGGACCAACTCAGCATCCTCAAGACCGTCGCACTTGACAGGAGATGAGCACGTCCCATCGGAGAAAGCCTGAAGCATGTCCTGTGTAGGAAATGACGGCAGGTTGACGCGTCCGTCCTGGTCGGTCTCGAAGACTCTGTAGTAGACGCTCAAGCCGTCAGGAGCGTCGGGCTCCAATGCTGCATCGGGAGCCGGTAGGTGCACGATCCGGGTGTTCGGTACGGGGGTGCCGTTGGGATCAACCACGCGAGCTGTACGGTTGGGTCCGGCTCTCAGCGACAATATCGAAGGGCACTCCGGGCCTTCACCATCGGCGATGAATGGCTCAGCGACAAAGCCAGGCGCTGAGACCCAGAAGGCGGACTTGACGGGACGTACTGAACCTCTATCCCGTACGAAGGTGATCGAACCATCGTTAGCCGCCGTCGCCCACTGGGTACCGTCTGTCCCATCCAGCGACACCATGTGTGCCGGTTGTCGTGTTGGGATGCCACCGCTGATATCCCGTAGGGACGCTACTGCTCCTCGGACAGGTGTGCCTCGCGGACCAACAATCGTCGAGCTCCAGGTCGGTGCGACGGGAGTGCGATCGTCGAGGGGCTCTTCCGGATCAAGTACCGCCGGAACACCTGCGGCTGGCACAACCGTGTAGATGTCCGGCATTGGCTCAGTGGACCCGCTGTCACCAGCGGATCCGGGGGCCGGCACGGCGAGCGCCACCGGATTCCTTAGAGCTGGGGCACGCCAGAGCGAGGCAACCGCCACGACGGCCACTGCGAGCAGTACCCAGTGAGTCGGGCGCATAGTCATGGAGAAGTGCGGATGGGTGGTAAGGCTGGGCGTAGTCTAGCCGTGGACTTGGTCGGCGAGCTGCATCAGGGGTGCTCGGTCACCCCCGATTCAGGCCTATCGCCGCCAGGGCGGTCGAGTGCCTTCTTCTTAGCCGGTGGAAGGCCACCGATCCCGGTTCCAGCTGACGCGATGTTGCCAGCTAGAAGGCCAGCGATTAGGAACACGAGGAATGCCATTACCGCTCGTTGGCTAGGCTTTGAAGAATGCATCCGTAACTCTCCGAGAGGTGGGTCCGAGGCGGCCAAGTAGGCCTTCGAGGATTCTCATGCCAGAGGTCTCAAGTGCTCGCGATGTTGGGCTCGAGCAATGTTCGACGATGGCCGTGTGGGTTGGTTCGAGGAATTGATCTATCAAGGCCGCTGCCCAGAGAATCCGAGACGGACTCTCGCTTCGAACTGCAAAATGAAGGGATGCAATCGCGGGGACGGGCCGGATCTCCGGCGTGCTTGTCGCTGAGATGTAAGCAATGAACGCCTCCTCGGGTTGCCCCGCCTCTGCCTTGAGCATTCCGATGTTCTGCCAGGCGTAGGAGGCGATGAGGTCGCTCGACGCGGACTGTACGACATCTTCGAGCAGGCTCACGGCGCTCTCGGTTTGTGCCCGCATCCCCATGTCTACTCCGAGGTAGATCCGGACCTCGTCGCTGGGTGCCAGGCGGAGTGATGCCTGGCAGAGTCTTGCTACGTCGGCGGGGGTGCCGTTTGGGCTGGTGGCTAGCTGGAAGACGTCCCATTCTTCGTCCGGGATGTTGGCGCCGTCGGAGGCGTTGCGGGCAGTTTGTAGGCGCTGTCCGATTTCGCGAGTGTCGAGCAGTTCGAGGGTTCGGTCGACTGTGATGCTCTTGCGGAGGAGGCGGCCCTTTTTCGGGTCCTCGTAGAGCCGCGTGAGTGCGGCCTGGCGGAGGAGCCAGGCGACCTCCTGGCGGTAGACCTGCAACAGGTGGCGTTCGGCGGGCACGAGGCCGGCCTGGTGCAGGCCGACGGGGGTCATCATGCCGGTGACGCCCGGGAGCTGCTTGGGGCTGGGGGTGTTGAAGAGCTTTGCCTTGGGGTTGCTCAGGATCTCGCGCATGAGGCCGGAGATCTCCGGGTCGATGAATGTGCGCGTGGCGCTCATGAGAGGGTTCCTCCGTCTGTGGGGTCGTCGGGGAGTTTCAGGTCGCCGAGGAGGGTGGTGGAGGCGAGCAGGACGTGGGTGTGGAGCTTCTCGGTGGAGATGAGGTCTCGTTGCGTGGCTTCTTCGATGGTGAGCCCGTCGATCGCGATGGCGGCGAAGGCGCGGCGGACTTCGCGGGCCAGGCCGTTGAAGGCCACGCAGCGGGCGCGACTCGTTTCGGCGGGCAGACCGAGGGTCTCGGTCACGAACAGGTAACGGGGATCCCACTGCTCGTAAGCCAGGTCGCCGCGACGCACCATCTCGCTGTCCTCGTTTCTGAGTTCGTGGATCGATCTGTCGATGAGGTCGGTGAGCCAGGGGCTGACCTCCCCGGGCTTCGGCCGTGTCTTGAGGCGCGCGCACTCGTAGGCCACACGGGCGATGAGGCGGCTGTACAGCTGGCCGGCGTCGAGGAACACCGCCATTTCGTGCAGGCGCCTCGAGCTACGTGATCGCAAGCGGAACGGATCGCCTGCGCCGACGAGCTCCAGCAACTTGGCCGGCGCGGTGCCCTTGATCAGGTTGTCCCACGGGACGGCCTTGCGCAGCTTGGTCGGCTCGCCGACACCGCCTTCCGCACTGGCTGTTCCCTGATGGCCCCAGATTTCATGGCCATCCTCGCTGGTCGAAGGATCAGCGTGATAGGCGAACCGATCGCCCGCGGGGTCGGGAGGGACTGCGCTCATGTTGCGAGATCGAACGGCCGGCACGGGGGCGCATGGCAGGCCCCCCCGGCCTTCGGGTTGCATTCTACGGAGTCGTCTCCGATCGCGCCAACTGGCGGGGGCGCGGCCGCGTCCTGGCGCCGCGGGTTTCTACTGAGCGTCGAGCGGCAACCCACTGGGACGAAGGGCTTTAGCTCCGGGAGCTGCCCCAGGATCCACGGGCTGCTAGGGCTTGTAGTTGAAGAGCTCCGCCTGCGGGTGCTCGACGCCCGTCGCGCGGTTCATTGCGCGGTGCACCTTGCGCATCGTGTTGGGCGTCAGGCGCCGGCCCTTCATGGCGCGCGTGACCATCTTGTGGGTGATCTGGTCGGCCGAGGCGGCCACCAGGTCCTTGGGTTTGAGCTCGCGCTCGGCCATCAGGCGCGCGATCGGTTGCTCGCCCAGGTCCCGGGGGGCGTCGGCCTGCGGGACGGCGTCCTCGCCGATGGTCGGCATGTAGCTGAGGCCCAGGCGCATGGCCTCGTCGAAGGTGAATCCCGACTCGGCCTGGGGGGCGAGGTCCAGGCCGACGCGCTGGAAGAGCTGGAAGGAGGCGCGCAGGAGTTCGTCGGTGTTTGCCAGCAGGAAATCCTGCACGGCGGCGATGCCTTGATCCGGGGTCTCGGCGTCGAAGTCGCCGGCCATCAGGCTCATCTGCGTGAGCTGCTCGGCGATCCACTCCCGCTCGCGCACCTGGGCCGGGTTCTGGATCATGACCGAGAGCATTCCGGCGACGATCTTCTGGTGGCACGCGTCGAAGGCGGCGAGCGTCGCGCGCACGTCTGCGGGGGTGGGGGTGTCCATCGGTTCAGTGCCCCCAGCTGCGGCGTCGGCTGCGCCCGGGTTTCGAGCGCGCGGGCTCATCGGGCAGGTCGAGGAAGACGCCGTCCTTGTTGCAACTGGCCGTGATGGTCGTGCGCTGGGACGCGTCGGTCAGTATGAGCAGCGTGGGCGTCAGCATCTCGAGCTTTCCCTTGGCAGCGGAAAGGACACGCACCGCGGTCTCCTCGTCGGGGCAGCGGATGAGCTGCATGGGTTCCCAGGCCAGGTGCACGGTCTGGGCGCACCAACCGCGGATCTCGCGCGCCACGTTGTCGGGGATCGGCGTGCGTGAGACTTCTTGCAGCGTGGCGAGCATGGCCTCGTGGGTCAGGCCCGCGCGCGAGGCGGTCTGGATCGACTGGCGCGTGAGACGGAAGAGGATGCCTATGTCCTGGCCGATGCGTTCCGCGAAGCGGGTGAGTGAGGCTTCGAGGGGCGGGCTGGAAGTGAGAAAGACGATCTCGAAATCGGGCTGCACGAGGATCGACGCGGACTCGGCGGCGCTGGGCCATTCGAGCGTGTCGGTCAGGCACAACAGGTAGCGGCCCACATCCGTCAGCTCGATCGTTAGGTCGTCGCCACAGCGGCCGGTGCGCAGGCCCCCGTTGGGCAGCAGGGTGCGGTCCATGCAACTTGAAAGGCGGTTGGACCACTCGCGTTCCAGTACCTCGTCGTTGACCGCGGGCTTGCGCACGTTGCGTCGTTTTGCGCGGCTGGTATCGAGCAGCGGGTTGACGAGCTCGCGGTTGTAGGTCAGGAAGTCCTGAAAGCGCACGGCGCCTTCGCAGGAGTCGAAGGCAGCCGCGATCTCGTGAATGGTCGAGTCATCGGAATGGGCAGGGGCGAACTCGTAGGCGTCACGGTGGTCGTCATCGTCGAGGCGTTGCGGCTCGAGGTAGTCCTGCGCGCGCTCCGTGGCATCCAGGGCGAGCCAGTCGCGGCCGGCATCACTCAGTTGCAAGCGTAGGCTGGCTCCGCCCTGGCCCGTGATCACGAGCAGGCCGTGGGATTCGGCGTACCAGCGCGCGCGGTGGACGCGCAGGGGACTGGCCTGTTTGTCTCCGAGCCATTCAGGGATGGGGACCAGGAGGGACTCGAGCTGCTCTTCGGCCTTGGCGAACAGGGCGCGGTCCGTGGTGCGCAGACGGCGCGGTTCGGAGCAGAAGACGAGCAGCTGGACCAGGTCCTCGACAGCCCAGGCGAGACAGCTGGATATATCGGGCGTGACCGTTTCCGGCGGAGGTGTCGGTGGGCGGTGGACGCGCTCGCTGATGGCGGGCCAGATGCCGAGCGCGGGTCGGTCCTCATCGTCGAACCCGGCGTAGGCCAGGCCGTAACGCAACCCGGCCCAGATGGCGTCCGCAAGGCGGCGTGGCGGCATCACGCTGAGGGTCGTCGGCAGTTCCAGAAAGGAGATCGGTACCGGACGCTCCATGAGCTTGCGCAGCAACGTCCGTAGATCCTCTCCGGCCTGGCGATCCACCAGGATCTTCTCCCCGGTGGTGGCCTGGGCCATGAAGGCGCCCGGGGTCAGGTGCTGGCGCTCCCAGAACGCGGCGTCGCTCTCCAGGAAGTCGTCCACGTAGCGTCGACCCGCGAGCGTGATCGGGAGCGCGGCGCCCAGGGACCAGGGGTCCTGTCCCGCAAGCGCCGAGCGCTCTTCCAGGGTCAGCACTTGTGCCATGTAGTCCTCCAGCATGCGCGCCGTCGGCTCCTGGAAAACGGGCACCTCCTTCATGAATCGCAGGGCTGCGAGCAGCGGCCGAAACGAATCGGTCGGTTGCACACGCTCACCATCCTCGTTGCGTTCGAAGATCTTGGCTGCCTCGAGTGCGGCGAAGGATTCCTCGAAGTCGACCAAGGCAGCGCTCTCATTGCGTCGCAATGCGAGCGCCGGGCCACGCAGGTCGGGGGGCAGCTCCTCCCAGGTGTGTGCGAACTGGAGCAGCTCGATCCAGTCGAGGTCGAAGGGTTTCAAGACTATTCGGGGTCTGACGTGTCGCGGATCGTGTACGTGTAACCCTGCTCGCACAGGAAGAGCTGCCGGCGCAGGGCAAACTCCTGTTCTTTCGTATCGCGCGTGACGAGCGTGAAGAAGCGCGCCTGGTTTTCACCAGCCTTGGGCCGCAGCAGTCGGCCGAGGCGTTGCGCTTCCTCTTGACGGGATCCAAAGCTGCCGGAGACCTGGATGGCCAGCGAAGCGTCGGGCAGGTCGACCGCGAAGTTGGCGACCTTGGAGACCACCAGCGCGCGCAGCTCGCCACTACGGAACTCGGCATACAGCTCGTCCCGGCGGGCTTGGGATGTCTTGCCCGTGATGAGCGGCAGGTCCAGATATTGAGCGAGGCCCACGAGCTGGTCGACGTAGGTGCCGATGACGAGCGCCTGGTCATTGGGGTGGGCCTCGAGTAGCTCCTTGACCATCAACGCCTTGTCCGGGTTCTCCGCCGCGATGCGCGCTTTGGAGCGCTCGTTTGCGACTGCGTACTCCATGCGCTTCGAGCCCGGCAGCGGCATGCGCACCTCGACGCACTCGGCCTTCGCGATCCAGCCCTGTGCTTCGAGGTCCTTCCACGGCACGTCCGCACACTTGGGTCCGATCAACGCGAAGACGTCCTCCTCCAGGCCATCCTCGCGCACGAGAGTCGCGGTCAGGCCCAGGCGGCGACGGGTCTGCAAGCCGGCGGTGATCTGGAAGACGGGCGCGGGCAAGAGGTGCACCTCGTCGTACACGATCAAGCCCCAGTCGCGCGCATCGAAGATGTCGAGGTGCGTGAACTTGGTGCTGCCCTTCTTGCGGTGGGTCAGGATCTGATAGGTGGACACGGTGACCGGGCGGATGTCCTTGCGGAATCCCGTGTACTCGCCTACCTGATCTTCCTCGAGGGAGGTCTTGTCGAGGATCTCCGCGATCCACTGGCGCACCGCTGTGGTCCCGGTTGTCAGCACGAGCGTCGAGGCACCGATGCGGTTCATGCACGCCAGGCCGACGATGGTTTTGCCGGCGCCGCAGGGCAGCACGACGACGCCGTTGCCGCCGTGATCCGAACCCTTGGCGTGGAAGGACTGGGCCGCGTCGTCCTGATAGTCGCGCAGGCTCAGCGGTTCACCGCGGAGTGTGGTCGTGCGCAGGCTCATCTTGAGCGCCTCACCTTCGGAGTATCCAGCGCGATCGTGTACCGGGTGACCGAGCTTGACCAGGGCGTGCTTGACGCGCCCACGGTCGGCGGTGTCGATCAGGAAGCTCAGCGGCGTGGGGCGCCCCTTGAAGATCGTGCGCAGGCTGACCGCGTGCGCGAGCTCCTCGGCCAGGTAGTCATCGATGCTGCGCAGGACCAGGCCATCATCGCCGCGTTCCAGAATCAGGCGTCCGTAGCGCGCGGCCTGGTCCGTGACCTCGGCGCGCACGTTGGCCGGGATCGGGTAGCGGGCAAAGTCCTCGAGGGTCTCGAGCAGCGCGCTCGGCACCATCCCGGCCGCGCAGGCATTCCAGATCGACAGGGGCGTGATCCGGTACGTGTGGATGTGCTCGGGGGACTTGACCAGCTCCGCGAATCCGAGCAACCGATCGCGGGCCGCGGCATAGCGCGGGCTCGCGACCTCGAGCAGGACCGTCAGGTCACTCTGGACGATCAGCGGAGAGTCTTGGGAATCCATGGGGGGCGACAGAGTACACGAATGGAGAGGGCCAACCCGATGGGTCAGACGGCCTCTTCGTGCAATTCCGGCCTATTCGCCCGCGCTGATCTCGTCAGTGCCGAGGAAACGGTCGTCCAGGTTGGTGTACCAGCGCCTGGTCCTCGGTAGCCGGAGCTCTCCCACCCGTACCTCACCCTCGAACAGAATCGTCTCCCCGTCCTGTGCGGGATCTTCGCGGTAGAACCGGCAGCCGACCAGGCGCGCCGTCCCGGCCTCGAAGTAGAAGGTGTAGGTGTCGTGGCCGATCTCGGGCGCGAAGCGCATGTCGAAGGCCAGCACCGGGCTGCCGTCGAGTTCTGTCTCGGTGACCTCGTCATCGATGCGGGCGTCGGCCCCCGGCAGGTTCATGGGGAAGCTTCCCAGGAAGCCCAGGTAGTCGTGCCAGAACAGGCCGCCGTCCCGCGCGAGACCCATCTGCTTGCGGACCTCATCGGTGATGGCCTCCGCGCCATCGACGCTCGCCCGGACCACGCCATTCTCCACGTGGTAGTCGAGGATCTTGCCGGCCCGTTCACCCGCCAGCGAGAAGTCGCCGTTCGCAGCAAACTCGACCTCGAAGACGTACCCGATCGCCCCATCGGGACGGGTACTGGTCCAGTTGATGAGCATGGGTTCCCGGCCCCATGTGCTGTGCGGGTCGTGGAACGCGAGCGAGCGCGCCAGCAGTTCCTGTGCGGGACTCAACTCGGCCTTCGGCGCGCGCGTCTCGCTGGCACGGCACGCCGCGAGCGAGCCCAGGAGCAACAGGCCGAGGAGTGCGGTGAGAGACGTGACGCACATGGCTGCGGGCATGTTCGGGGGCTCGATACGATTCATGTGGCGCCGATCATACCGGGTGAAACGGGGGTGCGCCCATCGCATAGACGCTCTGCCCCCGCCTGCCAGGGGTGTCAGAGGCGGGTGGCATGGTATTTTCACACGGCTCGTTGCCGAACGCCTACACTGGCCAGCGTCCGATCGGACCCGGTCTTCTCCTGCCACCCGGTTCACGATGGATCCGCACCACTCAGGAGGACTCTCGGTCCAGCGCCGGACGCTGGCTTCTTCCCTTCTACCTCCAGGATGGTGTGAGTTTAATGAATGCGAGACTGTTTAGCCAATTCGTTGCCGTGACCCTTTGCGCAACGATCGCCAACGCCCAAGGCTCCGATGATTGCGCCACCGCGCAGTCGATTGTCGGCCTGGGCGTTTTTCCATTTGATAACAACACTGCGACGCCGGATGGTCCCGCAGATTGCAATGGCCAGACCGTCCGCAAGGACGTCTGGTTTGACTGGATCGCCCCATCCACGGGCGACTTCAAGGTCAAGACCTGCAACCTGACGACTCTGGACACTCGTGTGGCCGTGTACGACGGGGTCACCTGCCCGCCGACGTTGCTGCTGGTGTGCGCGCATGGCGGCTGCATCAATCAGACGATCGTCGACTTTCCGGCCGTTAACGGTCAGCACTACCTGATCCGGGTCGGGTCGCGCATGGTCGGCGATGGTGGAAGCGGTAGTTTCCGCATTGTCGAGAACCCGTGCGGTCTGATCCCCGACGACGCTTTCGAAGATAACGACGACTGTGCGAGTGCCATCCCCATGGTGGACGGCAGTTATCCGGGGTTGTACGTGGATAAGACCGACCCCGATTGGTGGAGCTTCGACCTGGATCCGGGGGCGAACCTGAACGTCGATATTCTGTTCACGCACGCCACCGGGGACATCGATGTCTACCTGTACGCCGAGTGCGGCTCAACGATCCTCGTGACAGGCGGGACTGGTAGCGACAACGAGAACGTCAACTTCACGAATGCCGGTGCGTCGTGCCAGACCTACCGGCTGAAGGTCGAGCACTGGTTCCCGGACACGGCGTCCGATTGCCAGAACTACACGATGGACGTCACGGGTACGGGCGTTTGCGCGCCGACCTGCGTGAGTTTCTGTTCGGCGTTGCCGAATGCCACGGGATCTGGAGCCGTACTCACCTGCGCCGGCAATCCAACGACATCGCTCGTGCTGACGAGCACGCCGGTGCCGAATACCACGGGCCAGTTCTTCTACGGGCCCATGATGCTGGCGGGCAACCCCTTCGGTGATGGCCTGCTCTGCTCCGGCGGCGCGTTGACGCGCATGCTGCCCTTCATCAGCGCGGGCATGATGATGCAGTTGCCCAACACGGCGACGTTCACCATGAACTACTCCGCGCCCTACGCCAGTGGCCTGACCGGCACGAAGCACTTCCAGCACTGGTTCCGTTCGGGCCTGGGAACAGGCGCCGGATACAACACGTCCGACGGACTCTCGATCACGTTCTGATCGACGCCCGCAGGCGAGCATGTGGAGGGAGCCGGCGAGGTCGCCGGCTCCCTCCCGTTCGGTCGGGGATGCGATCAGCGGATCGGTCGCAGGCGGATGTTTCGGAACTGGATTGCGGCGCCTTCCGACTGCAGGCAGATCGTTCCCGCAACCTCATCGCACCAGGTGGCCGTGTTCTGGATCTCGCCATTGACCTCGAGCGTCAGGCTGCCGCGGTCCATGGTGATGACGTAACGGTTCCACTCTCCGAGCGGGAGCTCGTTGGATGGGTTGCTCTTTACGGTGCGTCTCCCTTGCAGACGATCGGGGCTGGTCCACATGGGGAATTCGCCGATGTTCCAGATGTCACCGGCGCTGCGGTGCTGGAGCTGGGCCTCGATGCTGTTGGGCCAGACCATGTCGGGTCCGATCTTGCGCAGCAGCACGCCCGAGTTACCGGGGCCGAGCTCGGGGTCGAAACGCCACTCGAGAGTCAGCTGGTAGTTGGTGAACTCGGATTCGGTCTGCAGGTATCCGATCGGGTTGCCCGCGCAGGAGAGCACGCCGTCCCGGACGGACCAGATGGAGTCGGTCGCCACGCTCGGATCGTTGGAGTAGCTGGTCCAGCCGTCGAGGCTGACACCGTCGAAGAGCTGGATCTCCTTACCGTAGGTCGGCGCGCGCTGCACGTCTTGTCGCAGGAAGGCGACCATGTTCACGAATTGCGTCGCGGAGAGGCCGAGCGCCACGCCCTCGGGCATGGTGGACAGCTTCTGTTCGTAGCGCGCCTCGATCTCGTCGGCGGGGATCACGCGCCGCTTGCCCTGGGTGTCCTTGAGGATCAGGTCCTCGCCGTCGGCCAGGATGAAACCGGAATGCAGGACGCCCGAGGTGGTCTCGATCAACCATGTGTCGTATCCGTGTGCGATGCCGGCGCTCGGGTTCAGGATCGCGTCAAACAGCGCACTTCGATCGAGCTTGTCACGGATCTCGGTCAGGTCGGGTCCAATCGCGCCGCCACGACCGCGAAACGTGTGACAGCTCGTGCACTGTGCCTCGTCGCTGAGGAACACGGCGCGCCCCTTGCGCGCATCGGCCGGTAGCGCGCCGAGCTCTGCGATCGATGGTAGATGGGCGTCCTCGTAGCCGGGGCGCGGGAACCACTCGCTCGCTAGGGCGCGCACGGAGAGGTCCGGGTTGGAATAGATGTGCTGTCCACACAGGGCCTTCTGTTCCTCGTCGAGGCTGCCCTCGGAGGCCAGCCGGATCAGCATCAGCCCGCCTTCCGCATCCGCGGCCAGGCCCTCGATCGCTTCGCTCTCTGGTGCACCCGTTCCGGAGCTATCGCGCAAGATCGACTGCCAGTTGATGACGGCGTCTCGGGTGTGCGGCCGCTCCAGGAAGATCTCGAACTCGAGCGATGTGCGGCCCTGGGTCGTGCCGCTGGCGTCCGGGCCGGCGCGCGATACGAAGCGCTCGGTGCCCGCCGGGATGGTGAAGCCAATGACCGAGCTCGCGTGGGTTCCGATGCCCCGTTCGAAGGTCGTGTCGCCGACGCGCAGCGCATCTCCGACGCAGTTCAGCCCGTTGCGCACGTCACCCCACTCGGCCGAGGGATCGATCCAGTCGAGCTCGACGAGCGACTGCGCACCCTGGGGTCCCTCGAAGCGTGGCTCGATCCAGTCGGCCCAGTCGCACGCGTTCCCATCACCTCCATCGTTGACCGACAGCCAGAGCTTCAGCGCTCCGCGCACGTCCACATCGATGTTGACCATGCCGGAGTGGATCACACCGCTGGCGTAGACGCGCTCTGCGGCGTCGATGCCGCTGCGCTCGATCTGATCCAGCAGGGCGAACGCGCGCCAGTCGTTGGTGTCTCGGTTCTCGATCCACCAGAGCGCCAGGTCGCGGCCGTCGTCCGGCCCCGCGATGGCCACGTCGAGCATGGCCTCGCCCGCTTCCAGCGTGGGAATGAAGGCCAGGGCGTCGATCGACTTGCGGCGTGCGGATAGGTCGAGCTCGGCGGCGAAGGCGCGCGCGCGCAGGGAGGCTATGGACTGTTCCGGATGGAGGCGCCAGGCGATGTGCGCTTGTGCAGTCGTCCAGTCGAGCGCCGATGCCGGGTCCACGCCGACCAGGGCGTCGAACAGCTCGCTCTCCTTACCCGTCGCGCCGATGCCGAAGGCCTCCAGGTAGGTGCGGTCGCCGATCGGGTAGGAGCGGGCGATGTGCAGGAGCGCCTCCAGGGACTGTGCCAGGGGAAGATCGCGCAGGCTGATCGCGACTTCGGCACGCACGGCGGGCGAGGGGTCCCGGGCCAACCGCTTCGCGTGAGCGAGCCAGGCGTCGTTGCCCGGCGCCGACGTGTCGCGTGCCGCGCGAGCGCGCAGGGCGCGCAGGCTTGCGATGCGCACGTCCTCGGATTCGTCCTGCACGCCTGCGATGGCGTCCGTGAAGAAGCTCTGTGCAAACACTCCCCGTGCTCGCAGGCGCGCGATGGGGGAGGCCAGCAGGGAGGAAAGGTCGGGCATCTGATCGAGGGCAGCGATGCGGCGAAGCGCTTCCGCGCGCACGCTTACGGCCGGGCTCGCGAGGGCCGCCACGTGCTGCGCGGGCTCGGCGATGGCCACGCTCACCGGCGACGGGTCCGAATTCGGGGGGGCCAGACGCAGAATTCGCCCGTAGGCCTCCCGGTCTCCGGCCTTGTGCCCGCCCACCGCCGGGTCAAACCAGTCGGCGACGAAGATCGACCCATCCGTGGACACGGCCACGTCGCTGGGTCTGAACCAGCGTGCGGCGCGCGTCTCGTTGGCGCTCGCGCGCCCGATGAGGTTGCGCTGTTCGAGTTCCAACCCGGCGCCGACCCGTCGGGGCAAGTGTGCGTAGACCACACCCGCGCCAGCATCCGCGTTCAGCACGGCCCCATCGAGTTCCTGCAGCATGCCCGGCAAGGTCGCCTCGTACAGCGCCACCCCGGTCGGCCCACCGGCCCCGGTGATCGTGCCCGCGGGCATGACTCCCGGGTCGTCCTGGTGCCAGTGCGCGATCGGGATTTCCTGACGGGGCCGCTGATCGGCCTGCCAGGAACGTGAACCATCGTTCGAGAAGAACCCGTAGTTGCCGCCCTCCATGACCCACAAGGTGCGACAGCTGCGATTACCGTCGTCGTCGTTATCGCTCTGGAACAGGTTTCCAAACGCGTCGAGCGACACCTCGTAGTTGTTGCGGAAGTTGTGGGCCAGGACCCGCAGGCCGCCGCCGCTTGGCTGCACCGAGTACACCAGCCCGCCGGTCCAGACGCGTCCATCATCGCTGACGAGCCCGGGCTTGTTGTCGGCCTGCTCGGGACCGCCTCCGGAGTAGTAGCTGCCCGAACGAAGACTCCAGCCGTCCGCGTCCGTCACGAGGTGCGGACCCGCATTGCCAACGGCTCCATACCAGGCCCCGTCGGGACCGACCACGAGCGAGTGCACGCCGTGGTCATGGTCAAAGCCACCGAAGCCAGTCAGGAACACGTCGCGCTGGTCCGGACGGTCGTCGCCGTCCGTGTCCGTGTACACGAAGATATTCGGTGAACAGGATACGAAGACCCGGTTACCCAGAACCGAGATCCCGAGCGGTGCAACCAGGTCCTCATCCTGAACGAACACCCTGGACACATCGCAGAGTCCGTCCCCGTCCGTGTCCTCGAGGATCACGACGCGGTCGCCCCTGTCATGGTCGCGCCCCGGATTCTGACCGTCCCACTTGCGGTAGTTGACGGCTTCCGTGACCCACAGTCGGCCGCGCGCATCCACGTCGATGGCGGTCGGGTTGTAGAGCTCCGGGGACTCGGCCCAGAGCGTGACCTCGAGACCCGGGTGGACCTCGAATGCGGTCAGGCTGTCGTCGTTATCCTGGGCGCGGACGCCAGCGATCCAGCACAGTGCGACGAGGAGTCGCAGGGAGGTCTTGTACGGCATGCTGCGAGCATACCCTGCCGGGCACATACTGGTGTTTCCTACAACCCGAGACGATTGACCCGGGCTCGGATTGGTGTGAGATCGATCCTGGGTCCGTAATCTGCATTCTGATGGCCGATGACCGGCCGGGCGACCCCCGGTGGGCGCGCGCGCCTTGTTGGGCCAGACCGTCCGCGTCCTGGGGTGAAACGGGGGAAGATGTCTGACGGCGTATTCCTGGCCTGATAGGATCCTCCGCCACGCGTCTCGGAGCTGGTGCGATTGTGAATGCGAATGTGAAACGGGTCTATCTGCTATACGGTTTGTCGGGGCTCGTGAGCTTGAGCTACCAGGTGGCGTGGTTCCGCATCTACGTCGATTGGTTCGGTTCAACCAACCTCACGTTCGCGATGGTGCTCTGCAACTTCATCGGGGGCCTCGGTGTCGGGGCGCTCGTGAGCCAGCCCGTGACCGGGTGGCTCAGTGCCCGGTTGAAGATCCGGGATGGGTTGCGCCTCTACGGCGTCGTCGAGTTGCTGGTCGCTGCGTCGGTCCTGTTGCTTCTGGTGGCGAGGATCGTCCCGGCGAATGCGTGGGGCCAGTTCCCCTACGAGCTGCAGGATGGGATTTACGCCTCCACGATGCTGATGCAGCTGTCGAAGCTTGGCATCGCGGCTCTGTGCGTCTTCGTGCCGTGCTTCTTCATGGGGGTGACCTTCCCGCTCCTGTGCCAGATCTTTGGCGACCGGGACACGTTCCCATCGACGATCTACGGCTGGAACACCCTCGGAGCATGCAGCGGCGTGCTGCTTTGCGAGTTCGTCCTTCTGCCCTGGGTCGGACATGACATGACCCTCTGGCTGGCGGTTGCGGTGAACGGACTGCTCGGGGCGTTCTTCCTGGCGACGGGTGGCGCACCGACACCCGCGGCTTCAGCGGCCGTGCCCTCGAGCGGGCTGGCAGATCCAGCGCTCAGCACGCAGCCCGAGCGCTCCGGGACCCTCTACTTCGGCGCGTTGCTCGCATGCGGCATCCTAAGCGGGCTGCTGGCGGGCAGCCTCGAGGCGGACATGTTCAAGCGCGTCAGCTTCCTCAGCAACGCGTCGCCGGCGGCAATGTCGTTCATCTCTTTCTGGGCGATCCTGGCCATCTTCCTCGCCAGCTGGACCGTGCGCGCCCTGCCGCGCCTGAGCCTGGGCTATATAAAGGGGGCCTATCTCCTGGCGTTGCTCGTGTACGCCCTCACCTGGCTATCCGCGCACGGGATCCAGGCCTGGTTCGTCGAGCGCGCGTACGCGCCGCTGGTCGAGTCCCTGTCCGATTCGGAGCGCCTGGCACTCTCGGCAGGTCGCTTCCCGACCAGCCTCGGGCAGGTGCTGCTGTTCGCCGGGGTGTTCGTCTTCCCGGCCTACCTGCTCATTTCCTTGCTCTTGCCCTTCGTCTGCAACCGGCTGCAGAGTGGCCGGCGACATCTGGGGCTCGTCTACGGAGCCAACACCCTGGCCTTCTGTTTCGGGATGGTCGCGTTCACGTGGCTCGCGCCGCGCGTCAGCATCTTCTATTCGATGAAGCTGATGATGGTCGTGCTCGCGATCGGAGCCGGGCTCCTGCTCCTGATCCGCGAGAATCGACGGATCGCCCCGTGGAAGCCGGCCCTGGCGCTGGTGGCGCTCGGCGCTGGGTGCGTCCTCACTCCGGCAGGTTTTGATCGCAGCTACGTCACCCCGGATCAGCTGGCCGCGTTGTATCCAGTGCGTGCGATGAAGAGCAACGGTACCCACACGACGTACGTTGTGGCCGCGCCGGATGGGGACCGTCTGTACTTCGATAACCACTCGATGTCGGGCACGAACCACGCGGCTCAAGTGTACATGCGCCTGATGGCACATTTTCCGTTGCTTGCCCATCCCGACCCCAAGCGCGTGCTACTGATCTGCTTTGGAGTGGGCAACACCGCGGACGCCATCTCTTGCCACGACACGGTCGAGGCCATCGACGTGGTCGACCTCAATGACAAGGTGATCGCGACAGCGCCCGAATTCGCGCGCTACAACCACGAGGTCTACCTCGACCCGCGCGTGCGCTTCATCCATGACGATGGGCGCAATTTTCTCAATACGACGGACATCACCTACGACCTGATCACGAGCGAGCCGCCGCCGCCCATGTTCGCTGGCGTCTACCGGCTCTACTCGACGGAGTACTACGCCCAGGCTCGCGCGCGTCTCTCGAGCGCGGGCATGATGACCCAGTGGCTACCGATCCACGAGATGCCGCAGGAAGCCGTCGACCTGGCGGTCGCGACCTTCGTCGACGCGTTTCCGCACTCGCTACTCTTCGTGGGCCACAAGAAGGAGTACATCCTTATCGGAAGCCTGTCGCCGATCGACCTGGGGCAGATCGAGCGGCGTCTCGGAGAGCAGCCGGCGGTGGCCGCCGACCTCGGGCGCCTGGGCCTGCGCGGAGCGCTCCAGCTGATCGCGCGCGTGACCAAGGGGCAGGCCACGCTCGAGCGCGAGTTTGGTGGTCAGCCCCTGATCAGTGACCAGCACAACGACCTGACCTACCTGTTCACGAATCCGCTGAAATCCGGGGTGGTCAGCTACGACCCGGCGGCCATGCTGAGCGACATCGATGCGGCGGACTTGCCGATCGGCGACTCGCTCAGGTCCGTCGTCATGGACCTGGGTCGCCTGCGCTACGTGGCCGATTTCCCGTACGAGACCCTCGCAACGGTGGGCGCGAGCGGTGAGTCGGGCGCGAAGATGGCGGACGCCGACTGGGCTGCGATCCAGGCCCTCGAAACACGTAGCGCGCGACTCGAGCTGCTCGAGGGCGAAGGCAAGGTCGGTCCCGAGGGGACGACCGAGCGCATTGGCCTCCTGCGCGAAGCGCTCACGATGGGCGCGGAGCAACCGGAGTTCCTCATGAAGCTCGCCGGTGCCTACGCGGCTCTCGGCTCCCACGACCAGGTGATCGCCAATCTGACACGCTTCCAGCTGGCCGAGCCGACGGACCCCAAGGGCTTCCTCAACCATGGTCTCTACCTGGCGTCGACAGGCGAGTTCATTGAGGCCATCCCGGTTCTGGAGCACGCGCTCGAACTGGTGCCGACGGATGCGGAGGCACGCTTTGCCCTGGCCCAGGCGCTCGAGGCGACCGGCGATCTGGCGCGCTCGGTGACGCAGTACGGGCTCGCCCTGGACAACGATCCGAACCATGTGGACGCGCATCTAGCCCTGGGCGTCCTGCTGGCCCGCGGTGGCAGCGTGGATCAGGCCCTCGTGCACTGGGAGAAGGCCAGCGTGCTCGATCCCAGGAACCCGCATGTGCACCACAACATGGGCATCGCGCGCAAGGGCAAGGGCCAGCTGACGAAGGCCATCGTGCACTACCGCGAGGCCGTGCGACTCGAGCCCGAATTCGCCCAGGCCCAGAAGAGTCTCGGGGCTGCGCTGCTCGAGGCGAACCAGCTACAGGAAGCGCTCGAGCCCCTGCGCGCGGCGGCCCGCCTGAACCCGCGCGACGAGGAAACGCGTCAGATTCTGATCCAGCTCGAAGCCGCGCTTCAGGAGTAGTTCGCGCCGGAATCGATGGCGCCAGGTGCGCCCGGGGCGACGGGCAGCGGGTGGGAGCCTCATCGATTCCGTGTCGTTCCAACCAAGGATCGAGCTGCACTTCAGGATGGGTCTCGGGGATGCCGAAAATCAACCCATGGAGACGCTTTCGATCGGACCGCCGCCCGCTGACTCGGCCGTGGATGTCTACCGGCAGGATTCGGTTGCGGGGTCGTTCGCGGCCGTCGCCATGCTGCTGGGCATGACGGTTGCCTTCGGCGTGGCGACCGCGAGTTGCTTCGAGCAGCCGCTGGTCATGGCGCTGGTGGGCGTTCCCTTCATGGGCTTCGGGGCGCTCGTGTGCCTCATGCTGACCGGTGTGGCGTTCCAGGTGGCGCTATCCGCCATCAGGCAGACGAACTGGCTTGTGGCTCTCTCCGGGGATGGGCTCTATCTGAACCTGCGGGCTGCGCGAAGCGCGGATGCCGTGACCGATGAGACCACGGTCCTGCATTTCCGTAGTGGTGAGATCGTCAGCGTTGGCAAGGTGCGCGAGGTGCGCCGTGAGAAGCACGGCAAGAACCGGCACACGACCGTGACGAACTACATCGAGCTTCGGGTCACGGGTTGCGAGCCCGATGAGCTCGAGGTGGTGATCGAGACCGAGCGCGAGCGGAAGGGTGCGACCTATCGCATCATCGGCGTGGAGGTCAGCGGGACGCATCACAATCTCCCCGCGTTCACCCTCGAGCCCAACAGGATCCGGGTGAAGTGGAACGCGCAGCTCTTCGAGTCGCTCGGTGAGCGTTTCGAGGTCGAGCCATCCCAGGAGATCGACCTGTCCGAGCTGATGGCCAGCATGTCGCCCGAGGGACGCGTGCGCGCACTGGCCCTGCGGGGTCAACGCATGCAAGCCATGGTGCTCGCTCGTAGGGAGCTGGGTCTGAAAATCGGCCCCGCCAAGGAGCTCGTCAAGACGGTCCTGAAGGACGCGGCCTGACGACCAGGTTCGGCGCTCAGCGCGCGGTCAGCGTCGAGAGCGACGGGCGTGGCTGTGCGTCCGCTTGCCACTCGAGCCAGCGCTCCATGGCGGACCGCAGGACGGGCCACTCGGAGTCGGTGATCGAGAACCAGGCCGTGTCCCGGTTGAGTCCGCCGACGATGCGGTGCTGCCGGAAGATGCCCTCGAACTGGAAGCCGAGGCGCAGGGCGGCTACGCGCGAGCGAGCGTTGAGGCTGTCGCATTTCCACTCGACGCGGCGGTAGCCGAGGTCATCGAAGGCGTGGCGCAGCAGCAGGTAGCAGGACTCCGTGTTCACGTTGCTGCGTTGGACGTCGGGCGTGTACCAGATGTGCCCGATCTCGACCGCGCCGTGGGTCGTTTCGATGTTCAGGTAGCTGACCACCCCGATCGGATTCGAACTGAGCGGATCCACGACGGCGTAGAAGAGCGGGTCACCGGGTGCGAGGGTCAGCTCGTACCAGGAGCAGAGCGCGTCCTCAGACGGGAAGGGACCGGCGGGCATGTAGCGCCATACCTGCTCGCGCTCCGTCGAGCCGTGGGAGGCACGCTGGAGGCCGGCGCCGTGTCGCTCGAGGTCGAGCGGCTCGAGGGTCACCGCCTTGCCGCCGAGAACCGTGTGCGGCGGACGCTTGCGCGGCGTGGGATCGGGTACGGGTGCCCCGATCGGGAGCGAGGTGGTGGAGTTGGGCATCGCTCGGGGAGGGCTGCCAGGGCGAGCGTCGAGGCTCGCCCTGGCGTTTGCCGTCAGGGGTTCTCGATCAGCCGGCCTTGGCCTCGGCCAGCAGGGCCGTGACCGCCTCTTCCATCTCATGGTCGCGCAGGCCGCGATGGCGGATCACGCCCTTGGCGTCCAGGATGTAGATCCCGGGGAAGCCGTTCACGTTCCACTTGGTCCCGAGCGGACCGTTGGGCACCACGTCGATGGCGTTGCGCCAGGTGATGTCCTGCTTGTCGAACATCGTCTTGACCACGTCGGCCTCTCCGTCACTGTTGATTCCGAGCAGGGCGAAGGGTTCGTTCTGAAGTCGCTTCACGAGCGACCGCTCATGCGGGAGCATGGCAACGCAGCCGCCTCACCAGAAGCCCCAGAAGTCGACGACCACGACCTTGCCGCGGTAGTCGGACAGCTTGAAGCTGACACCGTCTGCATCGATGGCATCGAAGTCGGGCGCCTGCATGCCGATCTGGAGGTTTTCGACCTCGTAGAGAGCGCGCTCGATGTTCTGGCCCGTCTGCGACTTCCCGTCGACGGCTGTGCGCATGCTGACCAGCATCTCGTGCGCGCGATCACGGTCAGCCTTGGGCTGAGCGCCGGCGCCCATGAGGCTCTGGACGATCGCGAAACGTGCCGCGGTCTGCACCGAGTCGATCGGTGACTTGTCCGCGATCGTATTCAATGTCTGCTCGACGAAAGCGGCGTCAAGGCCTTGCGGGTAGCCGAGTTCACCGATCAGGTCGGACAGGCCCTGCGAGTCGATGTGCGCGGCGAGCAGGTTCTCGATCGCTTCCTGCGCGTCCTCGACGGCGAACTCCTTGCCTGCACGAACAACCCAGATCCAGGCGTCCACGGCCGTGCCATTGCCATCGCTCGCGTAGGCGACCTCGCGGAACGCTGCGGTGAAGGACGACCATTCGACGGCCGCATAGATCTTCGCGCTCTCCGCGGGCGTGGCGGCCGCTTGCATCTGCGCCCTGACCTCGGTGCGTCGAGTGTTGTATCGCTCAACGGCCTTGGCGAGTTTTACCGTGCTGCCCTGGTTAGCGAGCGGGGGCTCCGGGTTCGCGAGCCCTGGCTGCGCGGAAAAGCCTGTCGCGGCCAACGTTAGCGCCCACAGCGGGGCGTGTTTTCTGAACATGTCAAACCTCAAGATCGGGATGCACGCCCATGGGCGCGGCTAGGTTTTCGCGGTAACAGTTCCACGGTAGCGCACCTGTTGAGGGTCGCTACGCCTTACGAAGGTCTTTCTGTGAAGCCCACCCCGGAGCCTCGACGGCGGGAGGCGTCCACGCTTTCCGCAGGCTATTCTGACACCCATGAAGGCTCTGTTCCTCGCGCTCGCTCTGATCGGGCCTGGCACGATCGATGGCGGGCACGAAACGCCCGTGGAATTCCTTGGTCTGCCGGCGGACAAGGTCGCGAGCGTGCTCGCGCTTCCCGCGCCGGAGCGGGCCCTCGGTGAGCGCCTGTTCTTCGACCCGATGTTGTCCGAAGATCGCTCGGTCTCGTGTTCGAGTTGCCACCTGCCCGAGCACGGATTTGCGGATGACAAGGCGCTCTCGGTCGGGATTCGCGGACAGAAGACCCTGCGCAACTCGCCCACGATCGTGAATCGTGCCCTTGGAAAGCAGTTCATGTGGGATGGGCGCGCGGACACGCTCGAGGAGCAAGTGTTGCAGCCCATCGAGAACGAACTCGAGATGGGGCTGCCCCTGGCGCAGGCGATCGCACGCCTGGCGCAGGAGCCGAGCTATGTGCGCGATTTCGAAGCTGTCTTCGGGGCGGCCCCGGACAGCGAGCTAATGGCGCGCGCGCTGGCGACGTTCGTGCGTGCGCAGCTGCGTGGTGGCAGCCCCGTCGATCGGTTTCGCGCTGGAGCTCGCGATGCGCTCACGCCCGCGGAACGTGGCGGGCTGTGGTTCTTCGAGAGCCGCGGTGGTTGCTGGCGTTGCCACTCCGGAGCGAATTTCTCGGACGAGGGCTTTCACAATACCGGCGTTGCCAGCGCCGCGGGCGCCCGCGGGGACGAGGACGCGGGACGCTTTGCAGTTACCCACGAGCGCGCGGACACGGGCGCCTTCAAGACGCCGACCCTGCGCGGTCTCGTGGACACCGCGCCGTACATGCACGACGGCAGCCAGGACACCCTCGCCGCGGTGGTCGAGTTCTACCGGCAGGGTGGACATGCCAACGAACACCTGGACGAGGTCCTCGCGCCGATCGAGATGACCGACGCGGATGCCGCGAACCTGATCGCGTTCCTGCGAGCGCTCTCGGCCGATTGAGCCAGTGCTACTCTGGACGCACGGCCTGTAGCCCGCCGTCGTAGCCGCCGCCGCACCAGAAGCGCCCCTGCTCGTCGCGCCCGAGGCCGCTCACCTTCAGCTTGTCGGGCAGCCGCATGTCCTCGAGCACCTCGCCGGACTCGGGGCTCAGCCTTCGCAGCGACACCATGCCGGCGTCCTTGTCCTCCCAGGCGCCGTGCCAGAGCTCCTCGCCCGACCAGGATACGCCGGTCACGAAGCGGTCGGTCTTCAGGCTTTCTCTACCTTGCTCGTCTCGATGTCGACCTTCAGCAGCGACTTGCCATCCCAGTCGCCGATCCAAAGCACGACCTCAGCGTGGGCCATGCCCGAGCAGTGCACGCCCGCCGGAGCGGGCAGGGTATGCACCACCTCTCCGGATTCCGGATCGATGCGCATGCTGGTGTCATCGGTCAGCTGCCAGAGATGGGTACCGTCGAAGGCCGTACCGGCCGTCGCGCCGATGTCCTTGAACTGACGCACGACGCGCCCGGACTCGGGCGCGACGCATACGAGGTCTCCGTCGCCCGCCGCGAAGCAGACGTTGCCCGCGCTGTCGCAGGTGACGCCGTGAACGGTGCCGTACTCCTTCAGCTGGATTGCACGGACCGTGGCTGCGCGCTGGGTGTTGTCGATGGGTGTCATGTGGGTCTCCTGGTAGGGGTGTCAGCCCGCTTGGTGAACGGGTCGTTTGGGCTGAAACCACTATCGCCGTGGACTGAGCAGGCTCACCAGTAACATCTGTGACGCGATTCCAGGAGTCGCGTCTGCGGCCATCCAGCGTCGCGCGCGCGCCTCACCGACCGGGTGTACGGCGCCCGTCCGCGCAATTTCATTCAGGGCTCGTTGCACCGATCGCTGGCTGATGCCGAGCGCCAGCGCCAGGTCGCGCGCAGCCCAGGGCGAACCGTCCGAGAGCAGGGCCGTCAGCGCGGACTCCTTACCTGGAAGAGTGACGTGGACCACGCACGCGTCGCTTGCGACCACAAGTCGCCAGGCGTTCCCGAGAGCCTCGAGCTTCACACCGGGTGGCACGAGCGCACGCAGCCGCCCGATCTCTACCCGCAACCGATCCCGATACGACTCTTCGATCTCATCTGGGCCAGTGTTCTCGAGGCGCTCGGCGAATACCGGTCCGTCGAAGACCTTCTGCACCAGGCTCTCGGTCGTCACGTCTTCAGGCCAATCATGTGCCAGTGCCGCCAGCAGATCGAAGAGGACTACGCGCGCGGAAAGGTCGACGGCGTGCTCGCCTGCGAAGAGCACACGCTGTCCTATTCCGTCGACGAGCAACCAGGTGCGGTCCGTGCTGCAGCGCGATTCGTCGATCGGTAGCTGGCCGGTGCCGCGCAAGATGGATGCGAGCTCGGGTAGGGTCACCCGGGCACCTTGACCGCAGGCATGCAAGCTGGCGAAGGGCTGCGTGAGGGCTTCGCGGTGGGCGTCCAGTTCCGCGGCGAGCGGTGGGTGATCAGCACGCGAGAGCTCGGCCAGCGCTCGATCCAGCACACCCAGCGCATCGTCCGTGGACAGCACCCGCACGGACGAGTTCACATGTGCCAGCGCAAAGGCCGCGTCCAGTACGGGGTCGTCGATGCCAGCGCGGGCGACCTGCTCGAGCTAACCTCTGGCTTCATCGACCGAGCCCGAGAGCAGCAGGATGCGTGCACGAACCAGTCGTGCCCAGGCGGCGTTGCGGCGATCTCCGATCGAATCGAGCTCCTCCGCGACCGTCGCGAGTGACTCCAGCGCGGTTCCCAGCTCGCGCCGGGCGGCGGCGACCTCGGCCAGGGCCGCCAGGTTGCGCGCACGGTGAACCGGTTGCCCGGCGAGTCCCTTGGCCACGGCGCTCAGTTCGCGCTAGGCGCCCTCGAACTCCTGCATCTGGGCCAGGGCGATACCACGTAGAGCGCGTCCGTGCGGTCCGTCGTTTCCACTCAGGGAGTTCAGAGCAGGGAGCGGATCTCCGCGTTCGAGGGCCCGGGCGGCCAGTTGCTCAAGATCCACGGGCTGCTAGCAGACTGTTGATAGAGTCACTCGGCGCCAGGCGCAGCAGTGGGCATGACACGAAACGGCCCCCGCAGCGTCCGTTCTCGAGATGGGCGCTGCGGGGGCCATGGGGCCCGTGAATCGGGGAGTCCTATCAGGTGCTGGAGGCTTCGCAGATGCTCCGGATCGAGCTGTCCAGCATGCTGTCGAAGTCGGCTTCACTCTGCTTGGCGTTGAGGCCCTCGCTCAGCGCGCGCGAGAAGCTGGCCACCATGTTGTTGTTGCGTGACAGGCGCGCGTTGGCTTCCTCACGCGAGTAGCCGCCGGAGAGCGCGACCATGCGCACGACGTTGGGGTGATCGGCGCACTCCTTGTAGAAGTTGTCCGTCTCGGGCAGCGTCAGCTTGAGCATGACCTTCTGGTCGGCGCTGAGCTTGCCGAGCTGTTCAAGCAGGCAGGCCTTGAGCATCGTTTCGGCCTCGGCCTTCTGCGGGCTGTGGATGTCGACCTCGGGCTCGATGATCGGAACCAGACCGGCGGCGACGATGCGCAGGCCGATCTCGAACTGCTGGGCGACCAGGGCGCTGACGCCGTCGGCGCTGGCCGTCTTGATGACCGAGCGCATCTTCGTTCCGAAGATGGCCTTGTCCTTGGCGCGCGCGAGCAGGGCGTCCAGGTCGGGCATGGGCTTCATCATCTGCACGCCGTTGGCCTCGTCGGCCAGACCCTTGTCGACCTTGAGGAACGGAACAACCTGTTTCTCGCGCCACAGGTAGTCGGCCGTGCCCATGCCTGCGATCTCGCGGTCCATCGTGTTCTCGAACAGGATCGCGCCGAGGATGCGATCGCCGCCGAAGCTCGGACTGGTGATGATGCGCGTGCGCATGGCGTGCACTTTGGCGTACATCTCCTCGTCGCCGGAGTACTCGCTCGCCTCGACGCCGTATGTGGCCAGGGCCTTCGGCGTGCTGCCGCCACTCTGGTCGAGGGCTGCGATGAATCCGGGCTGGGTACCGACTTTGTTCAGTTGCTGTTGGAAGGTCATACTTGGGCGCGGGGCGCTGTGGACGGGTGTTGGGGGGACCGAATTCGAGCCTTGCTGGCAGAGAGGATGCCCTTTTGAGCGCGATTGGAAAAGGGGCCCTGGTGACTTTCGTGCAGCGTGGCTGACATGGGCTATGGTGGCGCCAATGAAGGCTCTTGCTCACTGGTTTGTACTCGTTGGATCGATCCTCCTGCTCCAGGCTCCCGCACGAGCTCAGGGGCAGGCGGGCGGCGTGTTCGCCATCCATTTCGACGAACAGCAGTTCCCCGCCGGCTTCCGGGGGGACCTGATCCTGGCCTTTGCCGACCCGCAGCGCGGCGAGCCGCGGAGTGAGATGCAGCGCTGGTTCGGCGCTCCTCCGGTCATGCGCTTTCACGTGCAGGTGGCCGCCGGCGCGTCCGATCTGATGCTCTCGCACACCGACGCGCGCGCCACCTATCCGAGCGACTGGTGGGACGTCGAACCGAAAGACTGGCGCGTGCAGGCGATCGCGCGTGTCAGCCGCACCGGGCGCCGTGCCGGGCATGACGAGGGCGACGTCTTCAGCGCGGCCGTGGATCTCGCCTACGACCCGGAGTCGCCGGATGTCGTACGATTGACTCTCGACCAGGTCGCTGCCCAAGCCGATTTTCGCGAGACGGATCGTGTTCGTCTGTTCGAGTTCGAGAGCGACGCTCTCTCGAAGTTCCACCGCTTCCCGTACATCATGCGCGCGGGCGTGCTGTTGCCCGAGAACTACAACCCCGATGAGCGCTACCCGGTGGTCTACAGCATCACCGGATTCGGCGGGACGCTCGATGCTATCCATCGCTGGGCCGGCAGGACCCCGGAGGGCAGCCCCCTGGCCAACGCGATCATCGTGGTGCCGGACGCTTCCAACCGGTACGGGCACTCGGTGTTCTGTGATTCGCCCAGCATCGGGCCGTGGGGAACGGCGCTGGTCGACGAGTTCGTGCCCGCATTCGACGAGGCCTTCGGTGGCGCTGGCGCACAGCATCGCTATGTCACGGGCGTCAGTTCCGGGGGCTGGTCATCGCTCTGGTTGCAGGTGACCTATCCGGACGCCTTTGCCGGCTGCTGGAGCCATGTGCCCGACCCGATCGACTTCCACGACTTCCAGGGCATCGACCTGTACACGCCCCTGCCCGACGGCAGCGCGCGCAACATGTACCTCGACGCAGATGGGGGCGAGCGCGCCGTGGCGCGCACCGAGACCGATACCCCGGCGACCTACCGGGACTTCGTGGAGCACGAGCACGTTCTCAATCCAGGTGGCCAGATTCGATCGTTCGAAGCCACCTTCAGCAAGCCCAGCGTGGACGGTTCACCGCGCCGGGTGTTCGACGTCAAGACCGGCGCGATCGACCACGAGGTGGCCGAATCCTGGCGCGCCTACGATATCTCGCACAAGCTCCTGACCGAGTGGGACGAGCTGCGGGATCAGCTGGCGGGCAAGATCCACGTCTACGCCGGCGAGCTCGACACCTTCTATCTGGAGGGCGCCGTAAAGCTCTTCCAGGCCGCCGCGGATGAGGCCGGCATGCTCGACGAGATGGTGATCGAGGTCGTGCCGGGCATGCCGCACCAGTTGCACGGGCCTGGCCACGCCGCGATGGTGGAGACCCTCGTACGCGCCTGGGAAGCGCGCGAGCTGGTCACCGTGCCGTCCGGCGGCTGACCTCGGGGCTAG